>JAQTQF010000144.1 GCA_028712345.1 Phycisphaerae bacterium
GAAAAATTATGACCCTTCTCTTGCACAGAAACTCAGGGACGGCGGATTGCTGACAAGAGACGGTAGAATGGTCGAAAGGAAGAAACCAGGCAAGGCCGGTGCAAGGAAGCGATTCCAGTTCTCAAAACGCTGATTGCAAATTATATTCAGGATTATTACAATGGCCGCATATCAGCGGCCATTTTTTTGTCAATATACAGGAGTAAAATATGCTGCCAGTAGCAATTATAGGTGCAAGCGGATACACGGGCACCGAGGCCATCGAAATACTGATGCGTCATCCTAACGCTGAGATTACCTATCTCACCGCCCTGCCGGAAGAATGCGGAAATGTCGCTGAAGTTTTTCCGCGTTTCAAAGGTCGCTGCGCCCTTGATATCGAGCCGCTCGATATGAACAAACTGACAAAGAAAGCAAAGGTGGTTCTCTGCTGTCTGCCGCATAAGGTCTCTATGGGATTCGTACCCAAGCTTCTTGCTGCCAGCCTGAAAGTTATCGACTTCAGCGCAGACTACCGCATTAAAGATATAGCCGTTTATGAAAAATACTATCAGCCGCACACTGATGCCGAAAATCTTAAACACGCCGTTTACGGTCTGTGTGAACTTTTCCGCGACAATATAAAGAATGCCGAGCTCATCGCAAATCCCGGCTGTTTTCCAACGAGCCTTATATTGGGCATTGCTCCTCTGCTGAAAAATAAACTCATTAAAGGCACAATTATTATTAACTCCGTTACAGGCGCGAGCGGCGCGGGGAAAAATCCGTCAAAGAGTTTTCATTTCCCGAATATGAATGAAAACTTCTTCCCTTATGGTATCGGCAAGCATCGTCATCAGCCGGAGATGGAACAGATTGCCTCGGAGGTTGCCGGCTCTGACTTCGAGGTGCTCTTTCAGCCGCATGTCGGGCCTTTCGATTACGGGATAATGTCCACCATCTACTGCGAACCGAAAGAGAAAATAACCGCTGAAAAAATCGCCGAACTCTATAAAAGCTTCTACAAAGACGAGCATTTTGTTCAGGTTCTCAATACCGCTCCGATACTGAAGGATATCGCCAAGACAAATTACTGTCATATCTATCCTGCCCTCTGCAAGGATAAGATAGTTATATTCAGCGCAATCGACAACCTGATTAAAGGCGCGTCCGGCCAGGCCATACAAAATATGAATATCATGTACGGCTTTGACGAAACGGCAGGACTCCTATAAATACAAGGCATAAAGGAAAAGCTCTGTGGCCGAAATCGAAGTAGAATTATCTCGGATAATAATAGACGAGGCAACCGACCAGCAGGTTATCATCCTGAAGGAAAAGACCGGTACCCGCACTTTGCCCATTGTAATCGGGATATTTGAAATAATGGCTATCGACCGGAGACTCAAGGGCAAAAAAGCGATTCGACCGATGACGCATGATTTGCTCGGAAGTGTAATAGATTCGCTGGGCGCAAAAATTGAAAAGGTGGTTATCAGCGACCTGAAAAATCACACCTATTACGCAACAATTCACCTAAATAATAAAGGGGAAAAAACGGAAGTCGATTCAAGGCCTTCTGACGCAATCGCCGTGGGCATCGCTACAAATGTGCCTATCTTCGTATCTGAACATGTGTTTGGATAGGATATCGAAGGGAGGGAATTAGGTTTTTCCAGCGGGACAAATTAACCTTTGGCCTTGGCTTCGTTAACCTTAACCGTGTAACCGCCGCAGTTTTTCCCATCCAACGCTGTTATCGCTGCCTGAGCTTCAGCATCGCTGCTCATCTCGACAAAACCAAACCCCTTGCTTTGGCCGGTCTGACGATCAGTAACAATATAAGCTTTTTCAACTTTTCCAAATACGGAAAAAAGTGCCTGCAGACTTGCCTGGTCTGCCTTAGGACCCATATTCCCAACATATATTTTCTTGCCCATACCTGTTGTCCATCATAAATTTTACTATAATAAAAGTTATTATACTATAAATGTGTAAAAAAGCAATGAATATGAATTTATTGTTCAGATGATACGGCTTTGCTTTCTTTGCCATTGAAAAGAGTACTGATAATCAGGAAAAACACTGCTACTGTAAGCATAGAATCGGCAATATTGAACGCGGGAAAATGCCAATCGTTGTAATAAAAATCGAGGAAATCCCGCACCCTGCCATCGTTAAAAACCCTGTCGTATAAATTGCCGCAAATCCCGGCCGTCATCAGGGCAAGCGAAAAAACGACCACCATTTGCTGTTCGCGCACAAACAGAAAGAACGCCAAAACGGCGATTATCGCGATTACGGAAATTATTATAAGCGGAATAGTCCTGTTGGCGGCAATCCCCCAGGCAGCGCCGCTGTTTTCAACCAGCACAAGCTGAAAAAAACCGTCAATCACACCATACCGCTGCGGAGCAAGAGAATCAAGCCATTTAAAGACCGCCGACTTGGTCCACAAGTCGGCAACAAGGCCGGCAACAAAAACAGACCAGAATAAAAGGTGCCCACCCCTGAGACTCATCCGCTTGGCAAAAAGCAAGCTTAGCGGACATTTACAATTTTCACCGGTTTCTGACAAGCCGAACTCCCTAATCTGCGTATTTTCGGTACAACTGCAACAGTTTATCCTGCATAGGATTTAGGTCCAACGACCTGCTCCAGTGATTGAGAGCCTTTTTTCTGAAATCCGCAGCCTGCGGCTCGTCAAGACTTTTAAGCATTCTGTATTTCATCATATACGCTACGCCAAGTCCCTTATGTGCCCGCCAGTCCTCAGGATTGGCCTGTGCGGCCATTTGATATTTTTCAATTGCCTGGTCAATATCCCGAAGCTTCAGGCAGGTAAAGCCCAAATGCCGCCAGGCATCGCCATTGTCCGGATGTGCAGCAGTAACTTTTTCAAGTAGCTCTTTTGCCGCGTCAAACCGCTCGCTCCGCAGATATGCCATCGCAAGATCAAGCATTATCGCAGGATCATTACCATTTAGCTCTATGGCCTTTTTGTACGAATCGATTGCCAGTTCATTATCCTGCCGGGCGGTGTAAATATCGCCGAGAAGTTTTTCTATTTCACTATCGGTCGGCGCAAGGTCCCTGGCCGATTTGCCGTAACCGAGAGCCTTTTCGTAATCCTGCATATTATAATAAGCATCGGCGGCACCTAAGCGAGCTTCGGAACTTTGGGGGTCAATCTCGCCGGCTTTAACATAAGCATTAGCCGCAGAAGCAAAATCATTCATCAATCGATAAACCCTGCCGAGATCGCGAAAATCTTCGTAAGACCAGGGATTAATCTCAGTGGCTTTTTCGTAGGCTTTTGCGCTCTGTTCCAGGTTGTTCTGTTTGAGATAAATATTGCCCATAAGGGAATAAGCAAGGGCAAAATCGGGATTAATTTGCACGGCCTTGTTGAGTTTCTCAACGGCCTGGGGGGCTTTGCCAGACTCGGCAAGCATCACAGCATCGACATAGAAGTTTACCGAATCGTCCTTTTTGGCTGATTCTGTACAGCCGGAAACCAAAACCAGCATCAAACAAACAATGCCCAACCGAACTATAAGCAGCTTAACACTCTTCGGCATTTGTCAATCCTTTCACCAATCCTAAACTATTCGGTCGTAAAATCCGTTCCGGCTAATTATACCAGACTAAAATATGCTGTCAAAAGGTTTTAAGGAAACAACCGCTACAAAGTTCTTCTTGCAAAACAGCCGGTTTGGGGATATAAAAATCGTCTAAAGTAAGCGTTTATGTCAATTGAGGTAAAATCCGGATATTAGGAAAAACTATGCGATACAGTAAGGCTCTTATACCGACAGTAAAAGAAGTCCCAGCCGATGCGGAGATTCCAAGTCATCAATTAATGCTCCGTGCCGGCCTGATGCGAAAAGTAGCCAGCGGAACATATACCTATCTACCGCTTGGCTGGCGGACGCTGAAAAAGGTTATGAATATCGTTCGCGACGAGATGGACAAAAGCGGCGCACAGGAAATTCTTATGCCCGCCGTCCAGCCGATGGAGCTTTGGGCCCAGACTGGACGAAATGTCGATTACGGACTGACGATGGCGCACTTTACCGACCGGCACGGGAGGGAAAATGTCTTAGCCCCCACCGCCGAGGAAGTCGTTACGAGCATCGCAGCCGGAGAAATAAAGTCATACAAACAACTGCCCGTCAATCTTTACCAGATTAGTTTTAAATTCCGCGACGAGTTCAGGCCGCGCTTCGGTGTGCTGCGCAGCCGGGAATTTATTATGAAAGATTCTTACAGTTTTCATAGCGACAACGAAAGCCTCGATGAGACTTATAAAATAATGTATGACACTTACTGCAGAATTTTCAGCAGGTGCGGACTTAAATATGTAATCGTCGAGGCCGAGTCGGGCGAAATGGGCGGCAGCGGCTCGCATCAGTTTACAATCCCCTGCGAGAGCGGCGAGGATGTAATCGTCCATACCGCCGACGGCAGTTATGCGGCAAATATCGAAAAAGCACCGGTTGATGCCCTGCCGGAGGTCCAACGAAGCGGAAAATACGAAAAAATCGAAGAAATTCATACGCCGAACAAAAAAACAATCGATGAAATATGCGATTTCCTAAAAACAGACGCAAAACATCTCATCAAAACGCTCGTTTATAAGTCCGGCGGAGAATTAGTACTTGTTCTCGTTCGCGGCGACTTTGATGTAAATCCGGAAAAACTCCGCTGCGCGGCGGGAGCAAGCATTGAACTTGCCGATGAAGCGGAAATTAAAAAACTAACCGGCGCCGAAGTCGGATTCGCAGGACCTGTCGGAATTGACAAGAAAGTAAATAAACTGATTATCGACCATTCTGTTTTGACAATCGAAGCGGGGATTAGCGGCGCAAATAAAACGGATTACCATATTAAGAATGTCGTGCCGGGCAGAGATTTTTCGATTACAGGCGATAATGTCATTGTCGCTGATGTGAGAATCGCGGTTGAGGGCGATACATATAAGGGGAAGAAACTGCTGTTCAAGAGAGGAATCGAAGTCGGACAGGTTTTCAAACTCGGCACCAAATACTGCAGTAAGCTGAACGCAAATTTCCTTGACAAAGACAGTGTCGAGAAACCCTGCGTTATGGGCTGCTACG
>JAQTQF010000145.1 GCA_028712345.1 Phycisphaerae bacterium
CCTTCAACCGCGGTAATAACGCCCTTCAGCGACACTACCGCCGGCATTTCTAACGCCTGGGCAGCCGAATCCGGCACCGTTGTTATCGGCTCTAACCTTGCAGAGCCGCCGGTACCGCCAACTTGCCGTTCTAAATTCGTCTTTTCTTCGAGCAGTCTTTTCTTTTCCGCATCGAGAGAGGCAAGCTGCGCTATCTTTTCTTCGAGACTGGCAGTTACTTCTTCAAGATTCTTCGCCAGCCGAATCCCTTCTGCCCTTGCCTGGTCAAGTTCCTGCCTTGTTTCCTTGAGCGAACCTTCCATACCACCTACCGTCTTTTCAAAATTGAGCGCTGCCGCCGTAAGACTTTTTACTTTCTCTTCAGCTTCGAGTTTTGCACTTTTTATATTCTTAAGCTCCTGCTCAAGCCGGTCTTTTTCGGTTTTAAGGCCGGACACATCAGAGTCAAGTTTAAGACTGAACTGGTCTATTTGCCGTTTCTTCTCAGCAATCTCATCCTGATAGCCTTTATTTTTTTCTTTCAACGAGGCAAGCACTTTGCCCTGCTGCTCATAGGAACTCTTATAATTATCTGCCGTACCAATATAGGTTACGATAGTAGCACATAGGTAAATAGAGAATAACGACAATAAAACTATCAAAATCTTTGTAAGCGTACTCAAAGCAGGCTCCTTTCGACCCGTGGACACTGAAAAGCCCATACATTCTTATGAATGCCGATTATCAATACTAAAAACACAACTTAGAACTTGTCGAGATTTTACGGTTTGATGACCTTAAGGTCAAGTTATTTTTACCCTTACGGCCTTTTCTAATCACCGCCGGCGAGGAGAAAAACGCTTTTCGCCGCTGCAAGCCGCACCATCGCTGAATCGTTTTTCAGTAATTTGGGCAAATACTCAGCAAGTTTTTTGCTCCTTATTGCCCCTATCGCCATTGCCGCAAGCGTGTTACGACTGTCAGCCGCTTGTTTTTCGTCCTTAGAGTCAGACTGGGCAAAATATTCCAGAACTACGAGCTGGCCGCTCGGATCGCCAAGGAGTCCAAGCTGCTCGGCTGCGGACAATCTAACCTCAACTACCTCATCATCCAGCATTGTCGAAAGAGCACTTGCCCCTTTTGCTCCGCCGAGAGCCCCCATCGCTATTATACCAATACATCTATCGTCCACATAAGCACTTATAAGCAATGCCCACAGTTTATTATATATCTTTTCATCACCAATTCTCGCAATAGCTTCCGCAGCGTTGTAGGCTATCATCTCGGTTGAGTTTTTATCGTCTTTAAGCTTGTAAAGAATAGGTAAAGATTCACGGCTTTTCAGCTTGCCGAGCAGCATTGCAGAATTGGCCTGCACGGTAGGGTCATCCTGACTCGTCGAGGCCTGGATAACCGGAAGATATTGCTCTTGACCCAGTTTGCAAAGCGCATAAGCTCCCGCTATTCTTACATTTATATCAGGATCATTCAGAAGAGAATGCAGGAGTTTCTCGCTTTTTTTGTACTGCAAATCACCAATCGCCAAGGCCGCGGCAAACCTAACCGGCATAACAGGGTCCTTCAAAAAAACCGCTACCCGACCGGCAAATTTAACCTTTTGGGTCGTAGAAATCACCTCTATAGCACTGATTTTCGTACTGGCATCAGAATCCTTGAGACCCTGGGAAACTATCTTTTCAGCTTCAGGAACAAGACTTTGAATATCTGCCCCAAAACCATAACAACTTGCAAACAAAATAGTTATGACAAAAATATAAATACTTTTTTCAAATTTTCCGCAATTCATAATTCACCATTTACATTCCGTCTATTGTCTATTGTACTTATATATCGACACAAAAGCGGTGAAAATCAAGCATATAGCACAAGTTATATCCAGACGCTGTCCGAGGCGGCTGAAAACCGTAATTCTTTTATCTATAAGAATTTGGTCAGCAAACCAACCGCCTTTGCCCGCTCTGTCGAATGCTTTTTTCGGCAAATTTCCGGCAATAAAATCGTCTCGTATCCTGCCGAGCGAATCTATATAACAGCTGATGCCGGTATTGACGCTGCGAATAACCGGCGTGCGATTTTCCACCGCCCGAAAAACGGATATTGCAGTATGCTGAGCAAGTTCGGTACTCGGAATAATTTTTTCATCTTTCTGTCTAACGAACCAGCCGTCGTTGCTTATATTGACCAGCCAGTCGATTTTTTTTCTGTTATCCGTTCCGATAGTAAACCGCCGGGCAGACTTGGGCAATGTATCTTCATAACAAATCATCACGGCAAACCGATAAACTTTCCGGCCAGAATTCATTTTAAAAACGGTAAAATCCCTGCCGGCATCCAAAGTATAGTCGTAAGTATAGGGCGTAAGATTCATCATAATTTTATAAAGAAACGGCAGCAAATTTTTCAAAGGGATATATTCGCCGAAAGGCACTAAATAAATTTTGTCATAATACTGGCGGGCAGAGCTGTTCGGCTCATACAAAAATGCCGTGTTGTATTTTGCCGAGAATTTTATCTCATTATTGTCAGTCAAATACGCATCGGAAGAAAACGCTCCGACGAGAAGACATACTCCTTCGCTGCTGTGCCGGACAAGAGCGTTATGATAAATTTTCGCCGTGCTGCCTTGGCCGACAAGATTTAAATAACCGTCGTCGAAAATCGTCTCGACCATAGTCTCTGGCCAAATAATAAGATTCGGCTCTGCCGCCAGCGACCTTCTGCTTTCCAGCAGCATATCGATAAACGAAATATCGGGCGGAACGGTTTCCTCGCCTGCCTTGACGGGCACATTTGACTGCACAACGGAAATTCTCGGCCCGGCCTCGACGAAATCCGCCGTCTGAACGATTCTGTATTTGCCGTAAAACAGAGTTGCGATAATTGCGATAGCCGTAAGAATGGCACCTATAACATTTGCCGGCTTAAAAAATAATTTTTTCTTAGCATCGATAATCACTTCTGCGATGAGACCATTGACCATCGCGATAAGAAAACTCACCCCCGCTGCGCCGAAAATATCGGCAATTTGAATCAGTATAATATTTTCAAACTGGCTGTGCGCCAGATACCGCCAGGCAAAACCTTTAAGCATCCAGCCCTGAATCGCTTCGGCGCCGACAAATAATATCGGGGCGGAAAACCACAGCGGAATTTTGCGTAAAAAACAATAACGGAGGCTTATCGCAAGAATCGGCCAATAGAATGCAATATAAAAACAAAACACGAGCCAGCCCGCAATCGTCGTAAACCCGAGCCAGTAAATATTGCCCAGCCAGTAAACCAAAGAAATTATATACGAGGCGAAAATTACAGGCCTGATTTTTTCAGCTCCGATGGCAGCGATAACAAAAGGAACAAGAGCGAACCACGCGCAAAAAGAAAAACCAAACGGCACCTGAATCACCGTCAATAAGACTGCGGACAGGCCGAAGCATAAAAGCGGTAATATATCTTTTTTGAAATTAACCACGAATAAACACGAATAAACAAAAATTTTTGTCAGCCACAGAGAACACAGAGATTTTTTTAAAAATAAAATTCGTATTTTTTTGTGTTCATTCGTGGCTAATTTTTTCATATTTTCAGCTTCGCTTGTCCCAACCTGTAAGCTCCTTTATTACAGACGCCATTTGTACAGGGTCGTATTTTTTATTATTATCCATCCTCAGCGAAAACTGGGAAGTAAAAATTTCCAGCAGCTTGGCGTTTTTAACAAGCCTTGCGATACTCAAACCGGTTTCAACAAACAGCCTTTTAATTTCTTCAAGCTCTATCGGGCTGAAAATTTGAGACTTGAGATTTGAGATTTGAGATTTTATTTGAGCAATTCTTTTGTCGGCATTTTTCACATAACTTTCAGATACATCAATCCCGCAATAGCTCCTGCCGTACTTTACGGCAACCGCGGCGGTAGTGCCTGAGCCGATAAACGGGTCGAGCACGCAATCGCTCGGATTCGAGCTTGAGGCGATAATCCTTGCAAGCAGAAGTTCAGGCATTTGGCAGGGATGCCAGCCCTGCCGTTCGGCAAATGTGCCGCAAACGCGAGAATAACAGCTCCAGACATCATCCGGCATCTTGCCAACCGAGTTTGCCCGCTTGTCTTTATAAATAAGCTGCCTGTCCGACGGGGCACGGACGGCAAAATCGTTGAATGTAAAATTCTTTTTGTCTTTGACGAAATAAAATATGTGCGTATGAGAGCGGGCAAATTTGTTTTTCGTCTGCTGGCCGAATGTGTAATGCCAGATAATCCAGTTTCGGCAGAAAAGTTTAAGTTCGTCCTCGGCAATCATTTTTACCTGAGCGGCATAATCATCGCCGATTGCGATATAAAACGAGCCGCTCGGCTTTAGGACATTACAGCAGGCCTCCATCCATTGCCTTGTCCAGTCGATATAGTGTTCTTTTTTGCGGCTGTCTTTGTATTTGTCGTATTTGTAGCCGATGTTAAAAGGCGGGTCGGCAAAAATAAGGTCAGCAAACGGTTTTTTAACCCCGTTGAGTATTTCTATGCAGTCGCCGGCGATTATTTTATTCAGCAATTTGTCCATTTTTTTAGCCACTAAGGCACCAAAAAAAAACTTTGTGCCTTTATGTATTTGCGGTGATTAAATTATTTTTTCGGGTATCCGACGGCCTGCGCTATGATAATTTTTTTACTGTCCGGCAGTTTCATTATTGCCGACAGCACAGGCTTGTCGGTTGAAGCCTGCACTACGGTAGCCAGGCCTTCCGAAGCGCAATAAAGATAAATATTCTGACTGATATAGCCGGTGTCTATGGCCGAATAAAACTGTTTCCCCTCGTCCGAAACATTGCCCATTTTCGAAAAATCAGCCACGAAAACAAGGTCCACAGGCGCCTCTTTTACAAACTGCTGTTTGCCTGTCGCGGCACGGACATCTTCGGCCAGAATACCGATGAGCGTATTGGCCTTGGCATCGTAAAGATAAAGCCCCTCGGCGGTAGCGACATAAATATCAATTTCCTGCTTGTTCATTGCGCTCGGTGCGGTGCGTTTTCCGTCCGGCCGGTTAACGCCGAATC
>JAQTQF010000146.1 GCA_028712345.1 Phycisphaerae bacterium
TATGATGGGTAACTGGCTGCCATTGATGTAGCCGCCCAATCACCCATACGGCGAAGGACAGGAAAATCAAATCGACCTTGCTTTTGCGATTACAACTAAGCCGGAATGCTTTCCGTCAACTTATACCACATACGCTGATTGGGTAACTTATGGCAAGCCTGCCTGTTGGTGTGCTGCTCCTATCGGTAGTGGTTATCAGTGCGATGGTGATGCAGTTGCTGGCACAGAAACTTTCTTTAAATATCGGGTATATCTTGCAGATTTGAGTCTAATTACCTCGAACTGGAAGCTGAAAATTGACACAGCTAATCCTTGTGCCGATATTGACCACAAGTCGGAGACTTTCTTCAAGTATAGAGTTTATCTCGCAGACTTGAACAAGGTCACCACTAACTGGAAAAAGAAGGACACAGAACTTCCAGGCGATTGCCCAAGAGTTGAGTAATGAATGTATGTAAAGTAAAAGTTATGTTTAACAGTAAAATATTAATTTTTAAGGAGGTTTTGAGATGAAGAAGTTGTTGGTTTTAGTTTTGGTTTTGGCAGTGGCCTCGTTGGCCAATGCAACATTTGTTCTGGAACTTACGGCACCTGATACTGTAAGCATCGTTGGTTATGACAATCTTGCCAATGAAGGCGCAGCATACTTTGTATCCGTTATGGGTTCTGCCGATGGCGGTACAATCGTTGGTGCAAGTTCACACAGCTTGTCGATGATCACAGACTACACAGGTGCTGATGTTGATTTGACTGCGGGCATAGAATATTATGCGGGCGGTACGGTATCAGGCATCTATTTTGCTGAGATTGGCGACCTGAATGCCACTAACCCGCTCCTTAGCGTTCCTCAGAACGGGATATTGGAGAGTTGGGTTGGCGCTGCCGGAACAACAATTACTCTACATGATAATACTACTCTTGAGAGTATTGCCGCAATTACTATTCCAGAGCCTGCAACAATGGCACTGCTCAGTCTTGGCGGACTCCTTCTCAGAAGGAAAAAATAAGCGATTTTTAACAATTGCTTAAAAGCGTAAAACGAAAAGGGTCGATATTTATTATCGGCCCTTTTTTGTTTTTGGACGCGGATTTCGCTGATTAACGCTGAAAGAAATAATTGTGTATGAACATTCTGAACTCACGAAAAAGATTATAAAAGCAGCCCACAATGTTCATAACAGTCTTGGATACGGTTTTCTCGAAAAAGTTTATCATAGGGCATTGGTAATCGAATTGCAAAGTATGGGCCTTTCTGTTGCGGCTGAAAAAGCAATCACCGTTTATTATACAAATCAGATTGTAGGAGAATATTTTGCCGATATTGTAGTGTCCGATAAAGTTATCGTCGAAACTAAATTTCCACGGGTTAAAACCCGTGGGATTTATCGCAACAGGCATTGCCTGTCCACCTTTGGCGGATAACTTCATCTACGGGTTGAAACCCGTAGAATTGCGGCAGAATATTAAAGCTGTTCAGACACTCCTCCCTGTACACGAAGTGCAGTTAGTTAATTACCTGAAAGCAACGAGTATAGATATCGGCTTATTGCTGAATTTTGGCGAATCACTGACGGTTAATCGCAAGATATTTCAGGCTGCCCGCAAAAATTACTTGAAATGTCTCTGCGTTAATCAGCGAAATATGCGTCAAAAAGCGGTTTTAATGTCTCTGCGTTAATCAGCGAAATCTGCGTCAAAAAAAATTATATTTTTCTCTTGCAATGCTTATCACGGTTTGCTATAATACGCTAAGTTAATTGGGGTGAGAATTAGTTATTGTACATGGGACAGAGAATTCACTTAGTTTTTCGTTGTTGTTTTTTTGTCTTTAAATGTAGAATAGCTTTTTAACAAATTGTCTTGGGGTCGAGAAAACAATCAAATTATCTATTAGCCAGGTGCTCTTTGTGTCTTCGTGGCTAAAAACCGGCTTTTAAAACGCGCAAACAGTTTTAATTGTAAATCGTGTCCCTGAGGGACTAAAGCAAACAGTGAGTTTTTAACAATCTTTTTTAGGAGATCGAACAATGAAGAAAATGTTAACTTTAGTATTAGTTTTGGCTATTACCTCCTTGGCGAACGCAAGTTTTGTTCTGGAACTTACGGCATCTGATACTGCGAGTATTGTTGGTTATGACAATCTTGCCAATGAAGGTGCAGCGTACTTTGTATCCATTAGAGGTTCTGCCGATGGCGGTACAATAGTTGGTGCAAGTTCACACGCCTTGTCAATGATCACAGATTACACTGGTGCTGATGTAGATTTAACTGCAGGCATAGAATTTTATGCAGGCGGTACGGTATCAGGCATTTACTTTGCTGAAATTGGCGACCTGAATGCTAGTGACCCGCTCCTTAGCGTTCCTCAGAACGGGATATTGGAGAGTTGGGTTGGTACTCCCGGGACGATAATTACTCTGCATGACAATACTACACTTGAATATATTAGTTCTGTTACTCTTGTTCCAGAGCCTGTTACAATGGCACTGCTCGGCTTTGGCGGCCTTTTCCTTCGCCGCAGAAAATAAGACCTCGGCTTAGTTAAAGTTGAATTAAGAACCCCGACAAATTGTCGGGGTTTTTTTATGCTTGCAAAAAGGAGCTGTAATCTATAGTCTGTAATCTGAATTTTCGGTATTTGGGAGTTGAATATGGCAAAAAAAATAGTCTTAGTTTTTACGATCTGCTGGTTTATGCTGTTTGTTGCCGGGTGTCAGGAATCCGGCAAAACAGAAACGGCTGTTAAGGTTGATAGCGATTTCCCCGCTTCATTTGCCGGTACATGGATAGCGGAAGACAGCCCCTGGAAAATTATTCTTTCGAAAAAGGGTGAAGTCATTTCTGCGATACTGCCGTTTGGCGAAGTGGAAGTAAAACCGAATCAGAAAACCATAGTCGAAATGAAAGACGGCAGCAAAAGTGTTTATACGGCCGGAGATTTTGGAGTTAATTACAGTCTATTAAACAGAAATCTTGAAGTAACTATTGAGATGAAAAGTCTCCATGTGGTTTTTATGGACGAAGTTATAGATGGGAATAGTACTGCAATATTTACAGGTACTATTTCAAAAGATGGCAAAACTTGGGATACTCTCTTGCTTGAATTAATAGATTACGGCCCAAGATTCCCACAGGACCCCAATACTATAGGAGAACGCCTGAGATTTCATAAAGAAGATTAATACTTAACTTTGGGGCATCAGTAATCGTAGTATCTTATGTTGCAACTGTCTGTACCGGGGTAGTCAATTTTTGTATTTTTGGTTAGCGGTTGACATATCCAGCCATATTCACCTGTTGCTTTTTCCGGTAGTGAAGAAGTATTGTCAATTATTCTGATAGTAGCGAGATTGTTAAATGGATTAGTGGGCATTTTGCTAATGTTCAGACCATTTACCAATTTCATAGAGACTAATGCGCCGACCGGAGCAGAATCTGGGTTGTCTGAGATATACCCAGGCGGGATACCATTATGCTGGGCAGCATATAGTTCTATCGCGTTTCGCAGGACCCTTAAATTTTCCTTTGCCGCCGATTCCTTAGCCTTTTGGGAATTTTCCTGATACAAGGGAACTACCACAGCGGCCAATATTCCCAAAACGGCAACGACGATTAAAATCTCTGCCAGGCTAAACCCATACTCTCTGCGCAATTTGTCCATCTGTGAGTATCGACAGAAAATAACAGGGAAGTTAGCAGGGCAAAGTTATGGGACAATGCGATATACGATTTTCATTTTGTAAATCTTATATCAAAAAAGCTCCCTTGTCCGGAAACAAGAGAGCCCAACTGAAACCTTCCTGACGAGCTGCCAGAGCTGTGCAGCTTCATCCTCCTGCAAATCTAAGTACAACAAGGCTGTGCGTCGAAGGCACAATATCCCATCTCTTCACCAAGCTGTTTTACGCGATACCAGATTTTATCGTCGGTTATAACATCCAGCGCGATTGGGTAAAGAATGTTATCTTCCTGAAAAATGTGCTCCCTGATAATCGGCACAATCGCGCTGGACAGAGTATCGATTTGTATTTTGAACTGCTCAGGCTCGAACTGCCTGAAGTTATTTACCGCCATAGTAAGATTGCCGACCATATTTTTTATTTTCCAATGTGCTTTTTGCAGTACGCCGCAAATGCTGCTGCACGGATAATTTTCGAGTATCGGGAAAATAAGGTCGTCCTCCCGCTGGTCGTGGAGGTCTTTGGCTTGTAGATGCCCTGCAATATGTTCGAGTTTTCTGAATTCACTACTCAATTCAGTAATCCTTTCGGCCTGCTGAATCTCTTCATTAACATCAACCAAGTCGGCAAGAAAACATTCAAACATTTCGTGCTCAGCGATAATTCTGCGAACTGGATGACCTGTCGGGAGGTTTGCTCGCAGAAGCGCAAACTGGTCGCCGAGAATAGAGGCAAAGGCATAAACAAGCGTTCTGAGCTGGCTAAGAGACAGGCCTGAGCCGAGAAGATATTTTTGAGCCCTGGTAATATCTCTCAGCCTGAGAGTTGAAAGGAGCTGTCGTGATTGAGTTCTGATTTTTGCCGGGTCCTCCCCATCCCTGACGCGCCCCAAAATTTCCGCTAATTTCCTCGCTTTTTCCATAGTCGTGCATCCTTTCAAGAACTTCCGACCGTCATACGAACGGTCGCCTGTGACTGGTCAACACGGACTTAAATTTATCTATGTATCTATACGAGTGAGTCTGATAAAGTTCTGCAAAAAAATAAAAAAAGCGCATAATTTTTTAAAAATCGTGCTAAAAGGCGTTAAGACAGGAAAGACGGGCAGAGTTTAGAGGTTGCGACACTTATTCCCTGTTGAGACGGGGGAAAAAATTGTTTTTTAATTTTTGTATCCCGGCCCCCAAAATTCCTGATTTTCTTCAGCGTTGGGCAGCGTAAGTTCAGGCCAGAATTTAAAATTGTCTGACTTATAATTTGGCGGTATAAATTTTGGCTCCGGGGCGCATTTTATTCCTTTTATACTGCTTATATGGCCGTCAACATAAAGAATATTCATTGAATCATTGTGATAGAAGCCGCTTGTTC
>JAQTQF010000147.1 GCA_028712345.1 Phycisphaerae bacterium
CTGCCTCCGGGCAGGCAGTAACATTACGTACGGTATTTCCACCTCCGCCGCGAGACGAAAGACCAACTTCAAGCAAACTCTCAAGAATATCGGGTGTATCTTCGATATTAACTTCATGTATTTGAATATCCTGTCTGGTTGTAACATGAAGAATACTATTGCCGTATGTTTTGCTCAATTCAGCAATTCGCTGCAGCTGAAAGGGCAAAACTAATCCAGCGCCAATGCGGATGCGAACCATATACTTGCCTGTTGTTCTTTGTTCGTAGATTCCCATCGGAACTCGATAAGCCCTGAAGGCTACCGGCGAAGTTTGACCATCAAGGAACTTCCTAACTTCTCTGCGATAATTTAAGGTGTCTTCTCTGACGCTTTCAGGAATTCGCAAAATAGGCTCTTTTATTCCGCTCATAATTTTTTATCTCCAGCCAAGTTGTTTTTGCTTGGGTTCCCATATTTATAAATAATGGTCAAAGCCTGTGAGCGAGAGATTCCGCCCGGATTAATGCCCGGTTGGCCTTCGGGAATAGACACACCTAACTCGGAAAAATATTCTTCCCATGCGGCCAAGGTTTGACCTGTATCCGGATATTTAAATGTCATCGGCTGTAATGTAAATATAGGATTATTGTTGTTAGCTCGTTTAAAAATTTCATAAATCAGTTCAGAGCAGTAATAGGCATCGTTATCAACAGCAAAGACTTTATCATAGGGTTTTCCTCTAAGATTAAAAGCTTCTTTAAGTGCGGCTGGGATTAATTGGTTATAAGTTTTTTTCAGTCGTCCCACTATAACTTTAGGTTTGCCCTGTGCGTCATAACTTCGGCTAAGAAAGCTTTGTAACTCAGCAACCCTAACACCACTCGAAGCGGCTTCGATAACAACGATATTGCCGTCAGCATCTTTTGCCACAATGCCAACGTGCGATAAATTCATACCTTCGAATCCAGTTGTAACTCGTTCTATCGCATCACACAGCGGTCCGCAATCTGAATCTCGGAGAAGTAAATCTCCTGGCTGAAGTTCAAAATCGCTGTACTTCATAAAACAGGTTTGTTTGCAACCCGCTGCCAGCAGATTAGAGGCGACAAACAGAATGATTAATCTTTTCATCATTTATTTTGATTCTCCTTTAGGCACAAAGTAACAACAGGTTTTGCCATCCCACATGGAAAAGTAATCAATCCGTTCAGTTCGCTGCTTGCGGCAATTATTCCAATCATATCCAGGTGCCTTTGTTGCATCATCTCCGAAATTAACACACTCTTTGCAAACCTTTTCTCTGCCACTTTTCCACGTCTTCGCAGCTATTAAATTCCTCGTCATATAACCACTCTTTATTTCGACTCTTTAACAATCTTTATAGGAACTTCCGTTACATTCTCATTTTCTATGAGAAACCCTTTCAAAACAGGGGTATTAGCATTCTGCAGTGAAACAATTACATATACAACGTCAGGCATAAGAGCCAATCGAATGTCTTCCTGTGAAGGCCTGGCAGGTGATTCAGGGTGGCTATGATATATTGCTAACATTTCAAGTCCTGCTGCTCGAACATCTTTAACGACCTTAAACTGCTCTACCGGGGCCATCATAAAATGGCCACTGCTTTGATCAGCATTTGTCATCTTATAAAGTTTTTTAACTTGCCCATCTCTACCGGCTAAAATTCCACAAGCCTCAATCGGTGCTTCGGCTTTAGCCTGTTGGAGCATTTGCTCAAAAATATTACTTGGAATCTTTAATTTCAGCATTTGCAGCTCTTTAAATCACATACTGGTTGTTCTTCATCCTTCAATTCTGTTATTTCTGCATTTTCACCACATAAAGGACAATTCGGATTACGACTCAATTTAACCGCACGAAAGTCCATTGCGAGAGCATCATACGTCAGCAATGTATTTGTCAACAGCTTGCCCAAGTCAAGCAGATATTTTATCGCCTCAGTTGCCTGAAGCGAGCCAATCACACCGGCCAACACTCCTAACACTCCTGCCTGAGAACACGATGGAACTACACCAGCAGGTGGTGGAGCATTAAAGATACAGCGATAGCAGGCCGTCTTACCCGGCAATACAGTTATTAATTGCCCGTAAAATTTCAGAATTCCCGCGTGTGAAAATGGCTTCTTTTCGAAATAGCAGGCATCATTGATAAGAAACTTGGCAGGGAAATTATCCGTACCATCAATTACGAAATCATACTCGCGAATGATGTCTCTAATATTGTCCGCTTTTGCAAACCGGTGGTAAGTTTTAACAGAAACATCGGGGTTTATTGCCAGCATTTTATTGGCGGCTGATTTGACTTTTTCTAAACCTACATCACTGGTGTGATGAATTATCTGTCTTTGCAGATTAGTCAAATCCACCCTGTCTGCATCAATAATTCCGATTGTTCCAACGCCAGCAGCGGCTAAATACAACGCGGCGGGAGAGCCTAAACCTCCTGCACCAACAATTAGCACTTTCGAAGAAAGAAGCTTTTCCTGACCAATACCGCCAATCTCTTCCAATATTATGTGCCGGCTGTATCTTTCAATTTGCTTCTCAGTTAGAGACATTACCACCTCCCATAAAATACAGAAATTCTACTTTGTCACCCTCACTCAATTTTGTATTTTCGAATTCAGACCTTTTTAGAATTTTTCCGTTAAGTTCGACCGATACCATCTCAGGCATCTTTACCTTCTGCTCAACTAAAAGCTGACTTACAGTCAAACCTTCCTCTAAATTACTGTCTTTGCCATTCATAATCAGTTTCATATTTTCATCCTCAAGAAATTTTCTCAAACGCCTGCTCAAAATCTGCTTTTATATCTTCGAAATCCTCTATGCCTACCGACACTCGTATCATATCGGCAGGTACACCCATTTTTTCTTTTTCGGTAGCGCTGAATTCGTGAAATATCGTAGAAGCCGGGTGTATCACCAGGGTCTTTGCATCACCAAGATTTGCCAGATTTTTGGCAAGCTTCAGTGAATCGATAAATTTAAATGCTCTTTCTTTGGTGCCCAACCCAAATGTTAATAACCCTCCGCCTTTGCTGTTAAATAGCTCCTGAACCCTGTTATAAAATCTTCTCCCAATAAGGCCAGGATAGTTCACCCAAGTTATTTTCGGCTGGTTTTGAAGATATTGTGCCAGCTTGTGAGCGTTTTCGCAGTGTCTGACCATTCTGCTAGGCAAAGTCTCCAGCCCCTGCAACATCAAAAAAGAATTCATTGGTGCAGGACAACCGCCGAGATCGCGGTATATCAGATTTCTTAGATGTGACAGGAAAGCTAATTGGCCGGCTTTTTCAGTTAGTTTTTTGATATCTTCAAAAATTCCTTTTCTCCAATCGTAGTTTCCTGTATCGATTATTGCCCCGCCAATTGCTGTGCCATGACCGTTTATAAACTTTGAAGTAGAATGAATAACAATATCGGCACCAAACTTACCTGGTTGAAAAAGGGCAGGCGTAGTAAGGGTATTATCAACGACAAAAGGTATATTTGCTTTGTGAGCAATCTCGGCAATGGCCTGTATATCAGGCACGTCCATTCGGGGGTTGCCGATAGTTTCAACAAAAATCAGCTTTGTTTTATCGCTGATCGCTTTTGCAAAGTTCTGCGTATCAGCCACATCAACCAGAACCGTTTCCACGCCGAACCGTCTTAATGTATTTTCAAACAAGGATACCGTTCCGCCGAATATGCCTGCTGCAGCAATAATCTGGTCCCCGGCTTTGACTAAACCCATTACAACAGATGCTATAGCTGCCATACCACTGGAAGTAGCAATACATCCGATTCCATCTTCAAGTTGCGTAAGCCTTGCCTCAAGAGCAGCAGTAGTAGGATTTGCAATACGCGTATAGATGTATCCGGGTACCTTGCCGTCAAAAACATCGGCAAGCTCCTGAGCACTTCTGTAGGCATACGAAACGCTCTGACAGATAGGTACCGCAGTGGCACCGGTTTCTCTGTCACCGGCAAAACCGCCATGTATAGCTAATGTATCAGTTTTCATATAGTTTTCTCGCTTCTTTGTAATAGCTTATTACAAATAGTACTCTATTAGATATTTCTTTGTCGTCAGGAGCTGCTTGATTCTGTTGACAGCATCTGTGACATCATTCAGGCTGTCTATCTGGAGGTCAACATTTGTCCTGCTAAAAAGATTCGGGCCTATATTGATTACTCGGCAGTCATTAGGTTTATTAAGCGTGTTGATCGTTTCAAGTTCATAGTCATCAATATCGCTGACTGTGGTTATAAGTATCATCCCCGCATCCGTAAACAGATGCGATATCTCTCCGAGCTGCCTGATATATTCATCACGCTCCCCGGATTCGCTGATATCCATACCGGCATCTATGCCAAGCAGGCTGTTGGACAGACCAAGATAATAGACGAACCTGCCGTCATTAAAAAGATTTTCCTCCAGAGCTTTAGCCAAATTTTCCTTGTCGACTTGTGCAGAACCGCAAATGAGTACCAGCGTTGAACGCTGATTATACCTGCCTGTTCTTACTTCAGGGGTGATGCTGCTTCGCTCCCATCTCTTTTCCCTTTGTTCGACTCGCTCGGTAATCCGGTTAGTTACATTTTGCGCGGAATCAAGAATTATTCCGCCACCGGCAATCTCGTAATTATCAATTATCACAAAACGGCCGGTCTGAGCCATATCCTGTGATGTGTCAAATGCTACTGGTTTAAGAGTTTCAAGTATGCATTCTGCGACATCGTGCCTTTCAATCTGTTGACGGTTCAAGTCCGTCGTAAGATCAGAGGCATCAAGCACATTGATTATTTGTCGAAGCCAAACAGGCACTCTTGCTCCTGCCAGTTTGATCTTATACCGCTTGCCTTTTATCATGGGCTGACGAGCCATCCAGAAAATGTTCGCCTTCAAATGAGAAGCTACTCTTGCAGGCTGCTCATCTGTTTTGCACATCAGTTCGCCGGCTTTTATATAAACCTGCTGATCAAGAGTAAAACCTGTCGATTG
>JAQTQF010000148.1 GCA_028712345.1 Phycisphaerae bacterium
CGAAATAAAGGACAAATACGGCGTTCATCATATTCTAAATTGTCCCGACCTGAAAACCGCCGAAGAAATGGTAAAGGCCTGCAACAAAATTTCCGCAACCGGCGACTCGGCAGGCGGCATCGTCGAAGTAGTCGTTCGCGGCGTCCCCGCAGGTCTGGGAGAACCGGTATTCGACAAGCTTGACGCCGAACTCGGCAGAATGCTCGGAATCGGTGCGATAAAGGGCGTTGAAGTTGGTGCAGGATTCGCAGTAAGAAATATGACCGGCTCACAAAGTAACGACCAGATGCATTCGGAAAAAGGCAAGGTGGTATTCGATTCTAACAACGCAGGCGGAATCACCGGCGGACTTTCGACCGGACAGGATATTGTTGTAAAACTGGCCGTCAAAGGAACGCCTACAATAGACAAGCAGCAGCATACGATTGATAAATACACTCTGGAAAATAAAGATTTGGCGGCAATTACAAGAAGAGACCCGACTATCGTCGCAAGAGTCTGGCCTGTGGCCGAAAACTATACGGCAATGATTATACTCGACAACCTCCTGGCACATTACGGCTACCAGGCGATTAAAAGCAAATTTGAATAACCAATAATCACCGCAAGCACAAAAAAAAGCCGCTTTTAAAGCGGCTTTTTTCATTAAATATAAAATCCCAATGATAACAATTACTCAAGCGGAGCAAAGTACTCTCTTTCGGCCTCTTCCTGCAAAATAATGCTCGGCTTAACCAGTACCAAAAGAATATCCTGGTCTTTTACCTTGCTTCTGTTGCTGAACAATCTACCGAAGACCGGCATCTTTGAAAGGCCAGGCACACCTGCTTCTTTGTTAACTTCGGCTCCAAGTTTCTGCCCGCCAATCAGCAATGTTCCGCCGTCAGGAACACTAACGCGGGTCTGAACTTCGGAAACTTCCAGAGTGGGCAGTTGAATTTGGGCAGGATCGCCTGTCGTAGATGAATAAACCGGAAAATCTCTAAAATCGGTCTTTGTATAGTTGGCGCTTATTTCAAGAATAACATATTTCATATCTGCGCTTATCGTAGGCGTAACATTAAGCACTACGCCGCCGGTAACCGTATCAGTTGTGGGATTGGCAATAACTCTCGTCGGCTGGTCTACTCCAGAACTTGTTATATCCTCGAATTGATAATCCGAAACATAAGCAACTTCCTTTGCAACCCTGATATATGCCGACTCGCCGCTGAGAACGGTAACACGCGGAGCGGTAAGCATCTTTGCGTCCCTGTGAGCCTGAGTCGCCCTCAGGAAAAATGTCAGGGACAGATCATCAAGCATCGAGCCGTACTGAACGCCGCTGTCAAGCGATATAGCTGGATTAGCAGCTATCGAAGCTGTCCCCAGGCTACCAGGCACCAATGTCCCTGAAGGCACTGTATAGTCATAAGAACCCTGGTTAAATCTCATTGAGCTGAATTTTCCAACACCAAGCGGCAAATCCACTTGCATATCCAGACCGATATCCTCAAGGAAGTTTTCCGTAACAAACAGAAATCTTGTTTCAATCGAAACCTGATGGCCAAGGGACTCACGCAGGTCTTCCATAAGAAGCTTTTGAATCTGCTCGTGAACCTGAGGAGTCTGACTTATGACAAGTCTGTTTCCGTGAGAACTGATAGTGCCTTCACCGCCGTTAATCAGCCAGGTTATCGGGGCGATAGTATCCTGTATCATCTGCATTATGGTAGCCGCATTCTGTGTACGAATTGTCTGCAGTTGAGTGGGGTCGACGGTTGTGGTCTGCTGACCGCTGGAAACATCCTGCTCTGTAGCTAAATCAGCCCGGTAATTTGCAGGCGTGCCGATAAGTTCGGTAATATCGTAAACATGAGTAACCAGCTTGTTTGGCAATGACTCTCTTGTCGCTATGGTTATAATACCGTCATCCACAGAATAATCTATCCCGGCAATACCGCCGGCTACCGAATCAAGAAGCTCTTTGATACCCTTACCAAGCGGAATACCATTAAGCCCCTGCATTCCAATAATCGTATCGCGCTCAATGTACGCATTATCCGCAAGGTCTTTCCATCGCACAACCAGCTTCAGCGCCGGGTCAACGGATGTTCTGATAATTTCAATAGCCTCCTCCATCGGAGTATCAGGAGTAAGAACGCTCAAATCAACCAGCAATTCAAGCTGCTTATAAACAGCCGCATCCGCCGCCGAAAGTCCGGTTATAGTCGTCGGTTTTCGTTTAGCGGCAATATCCTGCCAATTCCTCGGATAATTCATCAGGTCCGCATGCGGAATCATAGATTTTTGGGCTTCATAGAAAACATCCTGTTCTTCCCTGCCCATTTCTTTTCTCAGATCAACCTGCCTGCGGAGATTGATAATATCCTCAAGCATCTGCTTGTTTCTGGCAGCTTCTCTATTTGTCGGATCAATCGCCAAGAGAGTTTCCAATTGAGCCAGAGCCTCCGGATATCTTTGCTGTTCCTGATATTCGGCAGAATGGGTCATCAGGTTCTCAATTCTCTTTTGCCTATCGGCGGTCTGCTGAGCTCTGAGGTTTTCCTGCGATGCCTGGGCCTGAGCCCTTGCTTTTTCAGCTTTCTGACTTCCAACCTCAGTCTGGCGAGCATTAACCTCCTGCAAAATCTGATTTAGGGTAGCTGTATACTGAGCATAATCCTCATCACCAAGCAAAAGTTTATTTCTTTCCACAACTCCGCCGGCTCTGGAAATCTCATCTTTTGCCTTGATAAATTCTTCTTTAGCGGCATATTCTCCCGCCCTGGCAACAGCCTCATTGACTATCGCTTTGGTATAGCTCTGCTGAATCCTTTGTTTCTGCTTGACAACTTCAATATAATTTTCTTTTGCTTTTTCCGCTTCTATTGCCGGAACCGCCGGATTAAGCGGCTCAGACTGCGGCAAAGCATATTCCGACACATCAGCTTCAATATCAGACTCCGGCAACGGAGAGACTAATTCACTCTCAACCCCTGCCGGTATCATCTGCGAGGTGCTTTGCTCTGTCTGCTGAATATCACCGGAATCTATGGGAATAAATTCTATGTACTGGTTATCAGTGGCGGGCTGTTGAACCTGTTCAGGCTGCGGAACCTGTATTTGAACCGGTTCGGACACAATAACGGTTTGAGTCTGCTGCACCGCTGCCGGCTGTTCAACAACAGGCTTTACCTCTGTGTCTTTCTCAGGGATCAGACTGCTCGGCTGAGAGTTTAACTTAACGAGAAGTTCTTCAAGTTTGCTTGCATCAGAAACACTGAGATAATTTTTATATACAGCGGCTTTGTCGAGAGTCGTTTTTGCTGAATCGTACATACCCCGCCGATATTGTTCGTAACCGACATCAAGCAATTGTTTGCCTGTCTGCCTAAGCGCCTGAACCTTGGCGCTTGCCTGATCTTCTGCAAAGACAAGCGAAACCGCAGACAAGGATATTATCATTGCCGTCAAAACAATATATATATGCAACTTCACTCTTGATATATCCATCACCACCGATAAACTCCTGTAACAAAAAACAAACATAACAGTCGTCTCAAACTACCCCGTTTACGCAACTGTTCGGCTTAACATATCTTCCTAAATCTACGACTGTTGCTGAGTTTAGCTATTTTAACAAAAAAATCAGCGTTTTTCAAGCTAATTATCCAAAAGCAATTACCGAACAATTTTTGAAACTTTTCTCATTAGCTTTTTAAAGAAATATACATTATTATTATCGGTAATAATTGTTGGCAACTGAGATTAATTATAGGTTAAAAAAATTAAAAAAGTTCATTTTTTTACGCGGATAACCCTGATAATATACGGATTATGCTAAACTTATGGAAAAACCGGTAATTACACATCTCCCTTTGACCATCGCCCTTGAGACCAGCGGCAGGATTGGTTCGGTATCAATAGGGATGGGGCAAAATTTATCGGACGAAAAAGCTTTTTCCGCTCCTCTGAAACACAGTGCAGAATTATTTGATACAATTATTCAGCTCCTAAAAAATTTAAATAAAAAGCCTAACCAGATAGAACATATCTATATTTCTATAGGTCCCGGAAGCTTCACCGGCATTAGAATTTCCGTAGCGGTTGCCAAAATGATGGCTCTGGTTTTGCATACTAAGATTGTTGCGGTAAGTACGACTGATGCTATGGCGATTAATGTAACTGATAAGAATATCAACAGGATTGCCGCCGTCATCGATGCAAAGAGGAACCAGTTTTTCATCGCAGCCTTTGAAAAACAAAACGGCACCTGGCAAAAAATATTGCCCGATTGTATGCTCACCGCCGAGGAGTTTAAAGAGCGATTCGACAAGCCGGAAAAACCAATCTGGCTTTTGGGCGAGGGACTGCTTTACTACTCTGAAAAATTTAAAACGGATAACATAAAAATTCTTGACCCGCAGTACTGGTCGCCGAGAGCCGGCAATGTTTTTAGAATCGGCGCTAAGATGGCTTTGGAAGGAAAATCTTCCGACCCGCTAAGCCTGGCGCCCTTTTACCTTCGACGAACAGAAGCGGAAGAAAACTGGGAAAAGAAATCTGTTAACCCAATAAAAGCCGAGTCCGCCTCTGGCGGATAAGCAGCCGGAATAATCCTATAATTATTATGGGTATTTCTAAAAATATTACTTGTCATTCTGAGTCCGCCGAAGGCGGACGAAGAATCTCGTCTTTTGTCCGCTTAGGGATGGCTTACGCTAAAACAATACATATAAATTGATTCGCCGCGTCGTTTCTCACAATGACATCCCCACTTTCGCCAGGACAAGTTTTTAAAGGTTGCCTATAATTATTATTCAAAAATTCACGGGGAGCCGGCTAATTCGCCAAACAGCGTCAGCGGACTTGTCCTGTTGATTTTGACATCAGCAAACCGCCCTGCCAGATTTGCCGGGCCGTTAAACACGACAATATAATCAGTCGCGCCTCTTCCAATTAACTGCGGCAGTTTATCGCTGTCTGTCCCGTCA
>JAQTQF010000149.1 GCA_028712345.1 Phycisphaerae bacterium
AGGTCCCTTGCGTTGGTGTTAAGAGTAATAACCGTGCCGATTTTGTCCTGTCCAAATTTTGTATAAAGCAGTTCCTCGACTTCTTTGATGTTTTGCGGACCGGGACAAAACTTTGGCAGGTCATATTCTCGTTCCAATTTCCCCTGCAGGGCAAGTGCGGGAAGTTCCTGCACCGGGGCATCTATCGCCTCGAATAATATTCGATAAGTATCGATGGTATGAATATGGTTATTGTAGGGTATTGGATGCGTCATAAGATTTCCACGATACCCAGCGGCTCCAGTGTACGAATGAAGCCCGATTCGTCGTTTTGCACCGCTCAAATAGCATATAATAGCTGATACTCTTGCGAAAAACTCAAAATCAAGGACTGTGTCAATATTTTCCTTTCGAATCCGCAGGATGGCCCGCAAAAATCCGATTAATGTGTTAAATAACCCCCGTGTCGATACCGTGATAATGTTGCCATCGGGCACAACATCCATAACATCCAGGATATGACGATTATTTTCAAAAACGATGAAATATATATTCTCACGCCCGACCTTTTCTGTAGCCTTTATAACTGCAGGATAGGTCAGTACTGTGGCGCCTTGTTCAGCAAACTTGACAAAGAGAATTTTTCGGATTTGCCCCGGCGCAGCTGTGCGAAACTTGCCGAGGAGCTTATTAATAACTGTCAGAAAAAAACAGACAGGGATGCCTACCCATGTGTCTATTCTTCTCATTACATCTATATTCATTATAATATCCCTGCCGACCTGTTGGGCTATTTTAATTTAGATTTCCTATATATTAACGACATAACTAAGTATTTGCAAGGTGGAGAAACAAATTTACAGGAGGCATCCAGTCGGGATTAACGCTGAATAATTGATAATCCGGTATATGCGGGAGCCGTGTCAGTCAAGAAAACATAACCGTTGCGATGTTTAAGTTCATTGGACTTTTTTAAAAGGAATATCTTGACTTTAAAAGTCGTGCTTGATACCCTTATGTCTTTAATTTGTAAACAGTTGTGTTTAATATCAATTGGTATTATTACTCGCGCGTCGGGAAGTTTGTCCGCCATAGGCGGATTTATGTCAGTTCCTGTTACCCGCCGAGGGCGGCGCGGCTTTTATGTAGAATCTGTTTAATAGGAGGCGTAATTGAGAGTTCTATCCGGCATTCAGCCATCAGGTAGGCTGCACATTGGCAATTACTTCGGCGCGATGCGGCAGCATTTGCAGCTTCAGGCTGAAAATGAAGGTTTTTATTTTATTGCCGACTATCACGCGCTGACAAGCGGGCCAAAGCCCGATGATTTAAGGCAGCATCGTCTGGCTGTCGCGATGGATTATTTAGCTCTTGGATTAGATACGAATAAAACCGTTTTTTGGTGTCAATCCGATGTTCCGGAAGTTACGGAACTGAGCTGGATACTGTCCTGCATTACTCCGATGGGTTTGCTGCAGAGATGCGTAGGTTATAAGGATAAAATCGCACAGGGCCTCAGCGCCAATCACGGCCTGTTCGCATATCCGGTTCTGCAGGCGGCCGATATTCTGATTTTCAACAGTAATCTTGTTCCGGTCGGCGCAGACCAGAAACAGCATATAGAAGTTACAAGGGATATCGCTGAGTATTTTAATAATACTTACGGCGAAGTTTTCGTAATACCTAAAGAACATATCATTGCATCGGTTGCCGTTGTGCCGGGCCTTGACGGGCGCAAGATGAGCAAGAGCTATGACAATACCATTGAGATTTTCGAGCCGGAAGCGTCGGTTAAAAAGAAAGTGATGAGAATCGTTACCGACTCGACGCCGGTAGAAGGGGCCAAGGACCCGGACAAGTGCAATGTTTTTGCGTTGCTTAAATTAGTTGCATCGCAGGACGAAATAAAAGAATGGGACGCTAAATATCGCAATGGCGGGACCGGCTATGGCCAGGCGAAGAAAAAGCTTGCAGAGCTTCTGATCGAGTATTTCAGGCCTTTCAGGCAGAAACGAGCCGAGCTTGAGCAGAATCTCGATTATGTTCGGGATGTTTTGGCCCAGGGCGCCGAAAAAGCAAAAGCTGTTGCGAGAGAAACACTGGCAAAAGCAAGAAAGGCCGTCGGTCTGGATTAATGAGTGAATATAAAATAAATCTCGATGTGTTTGCAGGGCCGCTCGATTTATTGCTGTACCTTGTGCGAAAAGAAGAGGTTGATATATACGATATACCGCTGGCGAAAATTACCGAAGAATATATTCGGTATGTCGATGTAATCAAAATGCTCGATGTCGATACGGCAGGGGAGTTTCTTGTTATGGCCGCGACGCTGATGGAAATCAAATCCGCGATGCTTCTGCCCGTCGATGAGACCGATGCTCTGGCCGAAGAACAGGGCGAAGACCCGCGTGGTGAGCTTATCCGCCAGCTTCTCGAATATAAAAAATTCAAGGATGCCGCCAATATGCTCAGGCTCTCGGCAGAGAGTCAGGAAAATAAGTTCCCGCGAAGCGATAATATTATCGCAAGCTTAAAACCAGATGCCGAACCTGAACTCGACCTTGACCAGTTGAGCGTCTGGGATTTGCTCGGTGCTTTTGATGCGATAATGAAGGCAACCGGAAATCTGATGGATATCAGTCATATCACGGACGATACACCGATAGACCTTTATCAGATTGAGATACTGCACCGTCTGCAGACCGAAGGGCCGATGAATTTTGTCAGATTATTTTCGGGCAAAAAGAACAGACTGGTAATGGTCGGTATGTTCCTTGCGATTCTCGAGTTGACAAGAGAAAAACTCATCACAGCAGAACAGGCAAAACCGGATATGCCGATTTATCTTCGTCCATTGACAGATGAGCCGGCCGAACAGGCTGTCAGGGGTGCGATGATTTCGCAGACCCAGCAGACAGAGGCCGAAGAGGCTGACCAGCCTCAAAATCATATTGCTATCGAGGAAATTGAGAATAAGCAGACTACTGCCGAGCCGGTAGTGCCGATAGAAGAATATGAAATTTCCGCATCGGATAATTCTGCATTAGACCTTGACAGACAAGAGGTTATAAGCGAACAGGATTCAGGAATAACAGAGGACGATAAAAGCGGCGATTAGTGGTAATTAGTTTGACTTTCAGCGGTTGTTTAAATACAATCCGGCTTTTAATTCAGGTGTGTAGTGTATATAGAAAGGGTTTGAGATGGCGGCAAATGCGGTTGAGCTGACAGATGCTGAATTTGACAATATTGTGCACAACAGTTCAGAGCCGGTACTGGTTGACTTTTGGGCTCCATGGTGCGGGCCGTGCAAAATGCTTGCGCCTGTCATAATGGAAATAGCTGATGAGTATGTTGGCAAGGCGAAAATATGCAAATTGAATACTGACGAACATCACGAAGCGGCCGTAGAGTTCGGCATTAACGCTATTCCTACCGTAATTCTATTCCATGGCGGCCAGATAATAAAAAAATGGGTTGGACTGGTGAAAAAATCCGATATCTGCGACGCGATAAATGAGCTGCTTGGCTGATTGTTGTTCTTGTAATCAAAGCTGACTATCTTTAATTTCCATTTTTTCAGAGAAATTCTATGTTCAAAAGAACTCATAACTGCGGACAATTGCGTCTTTGCGACCAGGGCGTAAGAGTAAATATTTGCGGCTGGGTCGATTCTTATCGCGACCACGGCAATCTTGTTTTTATAGATTTGCGTGATCGCTATGGAATCACTCAGCTTGTCTTTGACCCGAAATCTCAGCCCGATATGCACAAACTGTCGCGTCAGCTCCGCTGTGAATGGGTGATAGCTGCCGGCGGTATCGTTCGTCCGCGAGGCGAAGGTTTGGAAAATCCAAAGCTGGGCACCGGTCAGATTGAAATTCTCATTGATGAGTTTGAAATACTCAACACCGCAGAAACGCCGCCTTTTGAACTGGACGGTGCGGAGAATGTAGCAGAAGAGATAAGGCTTAAATACAGATACATCGACATCAGACGGCTAAAGATGCAGAATATGCTCAAGATTCGCCATAGAGTTGCAAAGCTGGCTCGCGATTTTTTTGACAGCGAAGGATTCTGGGAGATAGAGACACCGTTTTTAGGCAAGAGTACGCCGGAAGGAGCCAGAGATTTTCTTGTACCGAGCCGATTGTGCCCCGGCGAGTTCTATGCGCTGCCGCAGTCGCCGCAGCTTTTCAAGCAGGTTTTGATGGTTGCCGGCACGGACAGATATTTTCAGATTGTCCGCTGTTTCAGGGACGAGGACCCCCGGGCAGATCGTCAGGCCGAGTTTACTCAGATAGATGTTGAGATGAGTTTTGTTGATATGGATAATGTTATCGATGTCAACGAAAGACTGATTGCAAAAGTATGGAAAGAAATTCTCGGCGTTGAAGTCAAGACTCCGATTAGAAGAATGAGCTATCAGCAGTCGATGGATGAATACGGCATTGACAGGCCAGACCTTCGTTTCGATATGAAGCTCAAAGAGATTTCCGATATTGCCGCTCAGTGCCAGTTCAAGGTATTTACTGATACCGTTGCCAGAGGCGGAGTCATCAAGGGACTCTGTGCTCCGGGCGGGGCGAAGTTTTCGAGAAGCGATATAGAAAAAACATTTACCGGCCTTGTCTCCGATTTCGGAGCAAAAGGACTGGCCTGGTTTAAAGTCGTTGTTGACGAACAGACTAAGCAGCCTGATTTGTCGAGCAGCATAGCGAAGTTTTTCTCCGCTGAGCAGAGAAAACAGATAATCGAAAGATTTGCCGCCAAACCTGACGATTTACTGCTGTTTATTGCCGATACGGCTACTGCCGCGAACAAGGCTCTTGCGCCGCTCAGAATAAGACTGGGCAAAGAACTGAATCTCATCGATGAAAACGCTTATGAGTTTGTATGGATAGTCGATTTCCCCCTCTTTGACTGGAACGAGCAGGAAAAACGGTATGATTCGCTTCATCATCCGTTTACGGCTCCTGTAGCAG
>JAQTQF010000150.1 GCA_028712345.1 Phycisphaerae bacterium
TGTTGATTATGCAAACTTGAATTATGTAAAGAAAAGCAAATAAACGAACTGATGTTATTATCCCTGAAATGTAGTAAGGGTGTTTTATATGGAGAAAAAAAATGGCAAAGGAAGAACGGAGTCTTAAAAAAACGGTTTATAAATATAAGGGATTGAGTCAGATTGAAAAAATGCAGGTGCGGAGTTTTAAGTCTATTTTCGAGCAAGAGATCAGATTAGGCAATACTATCGAAATGGCATTTGCTACTGCAATAGTTGTTACGTCAGATGAAGCTATGAAACGGGCGGCAAAAGGCAACTGGCGATCAGTTAAACAGGCCGCAAGGAGATTGACGGACGGGGAGGGCGAAAATGGTTAGAATATACTGTTGTTTGTATTGTGGCAGGGACACGAGATCGGTAAGCCAAATATGTTTTAGGTGTTGCGGTAATTCTCACAAAAGATATGCATCACAGATAAATGACACAAAAGACCGTAATCAGCTACCTATGGCCTACATTGACCTTGATGACATTGACGAAGGACGCGGGGAGGATTACTGGTCAAAAGCGGGGGAGGAAAGTACAGATAGATTTATTAAACGAATGAATAGAAAATTGGAATAAGTATTCAAAAAGGGTGTCAAGGATGACAGATTTAACGAAGTGTTTATTTTGCGGAGTGGATAACGAGATCGGCAACGGCTTATGTCATGGCTGTGATAACGCCAGACAAACGCTCGATAAAGATAATACAGCGAAAAGGAAACTCGAAAAGATCGTCCGGGACGTAACTGCAATGAAAAATACTCTTGCCGCAGAACTTCCGAACTCTTGAATTTTAAAAGACTTATATCATTTCAGAACAAAACTCATCCCTTTCCACTTGTTATATTTCCTATCATCATGCGATAATATAATCATGAAGCGGCAAATATCTTTTAGCGGCAGAGAATGCCGTATTTGTGGTGGTAGGTGTGGTGATGCTTGCGAGTGTTTGCGTTGTCATCGAGATGAATTTCGAACTGCAAGCGATCCGCGAGGTTTAGAAGCTGTATTTTGTGTAGCGAAGTGGCGGGAGGGCGGTCATGTGGCAAGCGCAAATAAATGCGATTGAAGCAAAACTTTTTGAGATAGGATTAGCACTGAACAGATTAACCGACATATCGACAGAAGAACAAAAGGCGAGAATTTACGAAGCGGAGCAAACGCTGTATGCGTTTCAGTCCGAGGGATTATTTGCGATTAGAAAAAGTTTTGAGGCTAAATAGCAGGAAAAAGTCTATGGAAAGACTAACAGCGACAAACCGACAATACGAGAGCAAGTGCGAGCCTGTGCTTGTGTCGGGGGCAAATAGGATAAACAACGCCTTTGGCTGCCAAATTACCAAAACAAAGGGTTATGATGTAAGAAGCTTAGCCCCTGCGACCTGTAAGTAAACCATTATGGAACTAATCCTATTAAACTCGTTGGATTAAGAAAGTTAGTTAGATTTATAACAAACAAAGAATGTTTGACAAAAATAATACAGAATGTTATATAAACAGTAAACAAATGATAAAAGTTAGATATTTACCTAACAGGGTTTTTGAGGGTAATAATGGCTAAGAAGAAAAAAGCTGTAAAGAAGCCCGCTAAGAAGAAATGGGCGAAGGGTAAACATCCGGGGGGGAGACCGAGGATATTTGATACACCAGAGCAAATGCAAGAGGCTATTGATAATTATTTCAAGAAAGATAAAAGACCGACAGTCTGCGGATTATGTATCGCATTGGGATTTACTAATCGGCATGCTCTAACGAATTATGAGGGTTACGGTAAAGAGTTTTATGCCACAATAAAAAAGGCTAAGTTCAGAATTGAGCGATTTTTAGAGGATAATTTGTACAATAACAAGCCGACAGGAACGATATTTAACCTGAAAAATAACTTTGGCTGGCAGGATAAGCAGGAATTTGAGCATTCCGGCTCGATTGACCTGCTGCCCCCGATGATTACGAGGTCGAATGGCTAAGAAAACCGTACAATTACAAGGTGAATATACCAAACGGCAGACGCAGGCTGATATTGCTCTGGCCCGTGATGATGTTCGCCGATTGCTGTATGGCGGGGCTAAGGGCGGCGGTAAATCATTCTTTTTGTGTGTTTGGATGTTCTGCTATGCTTGGGAGATAGCGGCCAGATTCGGGCTTAAAACAACAAAAAACCCCCTGCATATCGGCTGGATGGGCAGAAAACAGGCAACGGACTTCACGGCGACAACTTTGCAGACTTGGCGGAAAACTATCCCGGAAGAGTATTACGAGTTAAAAGGCGGTACAGAAAAAGACCCGAAGCATATTTTGATTATGAACAGGGTTGCCATTGATTACGGCGGACTGGACAGGCAGGAAAGCATAAACAAGTTCAATTCTGCTGAATATGCCGTTATCGCGTTAGATCAGGCGGAGGAAACGACAAAGGACGATGTATCCGTGCTGCAAGGCTCGCTGCGATTAACCATACAAGGGCAGGCATTGCCGTACAAAGAGCTTTACACGGCTAATCCGGCGGCCTGCTGGCTTAAGGATGAGTTTGTAACCAACTGCCCTGTTGGTAATGTGTTTGTGCCTGCATTGCCGGCTGATAATCCATATTTGCCTGATGATTACGAAAAGACTTTGACGGACGCTTTCGGGTATCGTAAAGAGCTGTTAGAGGCGTATTTACATGGTAATTGGGCGAGTATCGAGGGTGCAAGGCAGGTAATACTCGATAGCTTGATTGAGCGGGCAATGAAAATGCCTACATTATTGGGTGGTAAGGTCATAGCTTGTGATCCAGCACGGTTCGGGGATGATAAGACAACGATTAAGGTTCTTGAGGGTTCGGAGATTATCGAGCAGTCCGAAATGGGCTATTCGAGGACGACTGATATTTCAGACGCTTTGACGGAGTTATCGAGGCGGCATAATAACTGTCAGCTTGTTGTTGATGAAATAGGCGTCGGGGGCGGAGTTATTGACGAGCTGCACAAGAACGGCAGGCGGGTAATAGCGTTTAATTCCTCTGAAAAGGCGGATAATCCCGAAAAGTTTGTAAATAAGCGGGCGGAGGCATGGTGGGAACTGGCAGAACATTTCGCAAAGGGTGAAATAGGCTGCCGGAATATGACTAAAGAGCTAAGAAGCCAGCTTACGACTCCCTGTTATGACTTCAGGAACGGCAAAATAATAATTGAGCCGAAAGAAACAATCAAAGAGCGGATAGGACGCAGCCCGGACGATGCCGATTGCTATGTGATGGGCATTTGGGCGGTCAAAAGGGCAAGGCCGGAGATGCAGTATGCTAATGCAGGCCAGCCGTCAAAGACGTATTCAAACAACATTCTAACTCGTGGTTTACAAAGGAGAACGGCATAAAATGTTTAACGATATTGTTCTCATAGAGCGGAACGGAATAACCTTACAGGCTCATTGGCGGTATCGGTTCAAGGGTATCATCGGTGGTGGCGACAGCGTTAAAATGCCTGTCAAAGAGGCGACAAATCCATCAAGAACGGCTACGGCGGTCAAACAGACCAGTAAAGCGGCTGACAGGAATAAAATGCTGGCTGCAAGTCTTTTGACTAAAAATTGGGACGCTCCGAAGCTGGCAAAGAAAAGTTTATTGGGAATTGGCGGTGAAGTGATATGAAGAAGATATTGGGCTTGATTTTAGTTTTAGCGGTATGTGGTGTTTGTTTTGGCGGATTAGGTCGATTATTTGAAACAAGAACGCTTGAAACATCCATAAGCGATGTAAACGCAGCCGTAATTGCCGAAATTAATGATGTTAATACGTCATTATCGGCGGCGATAAACGCCTTGGATACAAACGACGTAAATGCGGCAAAGTTTAGTACGGCAATGGGTTTAGCAGCCAATACCAAAATTGTTTATCCGGGTGATAATCTGCAAACAGCTTATAACTGGCTGAAAAGCTCTGACAGGAATGCACAGATGGGGGCTTTATCGGCGACAAATCGCAGGGCATTAGTTCTTGCGCCCGGAAGGTATTCGCTGACTACGGCATTAGCTCTTGATACCGATTATGTTGATGTATTAGAACTATCCCCTGATTCGGCGTATATTGTCGATGGTGCGGCTCTCGATGTACAGTTAATCAATTATGACGATGCGTTAGCCGATGTAGTCGTCACCCCATCGGTGGGCGGGATTAGGATTCCTTATGCCGATTTGGTCAAGCCGGATAAGCTTATGGGGCCGGAAGACGTTTCAGGCGATATGGTAATTGACGCTTCTTTTGGTGACGCCGCAAAGCCATATGTCAGCAAAAAGAAGTGGCCGATGAACGATATAACGGGGGCGACTAATACGAGGATTTTTTATACTGTCGGTGCTGGGTTCACCAAAAGCACAGACCCTAATCACTATATTACTGCGTCCAATGGCATAGATTGCGTCGTAGATGCAACAACAAGAGAGTTGGCTACGGGCAGGCTTGGGCGATGGCACGATGATGATGCCAGCGGTGACGTACCCCCGACAATCGGGACGAATGACAGTATTTGTCATGTGCGATTTTATGTTCAGCCGGGCGGGACGTGGTGCGAAAATGGGACAAACGGCACGGTAAATGTAACGGTTTCTGATTATAATGAGCATCTTGACGGGGAGACTAACAAAGCATCAACACGAGCTGCTAATCCGGGCATAGCGATGATGGGTTATTTTGGAGATGTCCGAACAACTGACGAGGGTTTCGCGACCGTTTCTTTTCCTATGTACGATTCTTTGCTGGCAAGTTATGCCGCAGAGGCAAACCTTGCTAATCCACTGGCCTACTTTAAGTTAAAGGTTAAAAACGATACTGGTTTAACGGCTGCTGCGACTCTGGATGAGATATGGTGGACAAAGGACTTATTTCGAGCAAATAGTCTGGTTGGCGGCGTAATGATCTTTATGG
>JAQTQF010000151.1 GCA_028712345.1 Phycisphaerae bacterium
GGACAGGTGATAACCAGAGCCATTGGGCCGGGCGATTTGCCAAAGGCCTATGAATTCATCAGGGAAAGACTCAAGGCGAAAAAGCAGGCGTTCTTTGTTTATCCGAGAATTATCGATAGTGAAAACGGCGATGTGAAAGCCGCGATTGCCGAGTATGAAAATCTGAGCAAAAATATTTTTCCGGAATTTAAGGTCGGTCTTCTGCACGGCCAGATGGGCGGCGAGGAAAAGCAGAAGATTATGCAGGATTTCAGGACGGGGAAAATTCATTGTCTCGTTTCGACGGTACTAATCGAGGTCGGCATAGATATTCCCAACGCGACGATAATGGTAATCGAAGAGGCCGACAGATTCGGCCTTGCCCAGCTTCATCAGCTCCGCGGCAGAATCGCCAGAAGTTCGTCGAGGGCGTACTGTCTGCTTGTCGCCGAGACCGAAAATGAGATAGCTCAAAGCAGACTTGAAATAATGACCCGCAGCAGCGACGGGTTTGAAATCGCAGAGCACGATTTGAAAATCAGAGGGCCGGGCGAACTTTTAAGCGCCCGTCAGCACGGCCTGCCTGATTTGAAAATCGCAAATATAATAGATGATTTTGACCTGCTGATGCTCGCCAGAAAAGACGCGTTCGAGCTGGTCGAGGCCGATGCATTTCTCAAATCGGCAGGACATAAAAATATCAGAGCAGAGCTTTTAAGGCGCTTCGGCGATGCGGTAGGATTGGCCGATGTAGGGTGATATTATTTGTGTAATAATTATAACTTCTTTTGGTGTAAGAGGTTATAAAAAAATAAGATTTTTACAGACGGCATTTTTTCTCTTTACATACTTCCCCGTAAAATGGTATGATATTATAGGTCCAGCTTAGTGGGCCGGGAGGTAGGCAGAAGGAAATGAGCATTGGTTTCGTAGGGACTGTATGCAGTGGCAGGGAGGCTCGTCGAAAAAATTCCCGCCTTGGATTCTGCGCCTTTCAATATTCAAAAATTACGCGGCTGTTTGTTTATCCGGATTTAGCGTATTAAGTTTGCCGCGTAAAAGCGGTAAATAAAAAAATAAATTTTTTGGAAGGAAGAAGAAAAATGAAAAAGTTAATTACAATTTGTGCAGCGGCAGTAATGATTTTGGTTGTCAGCACAGGCGCCTTGGCGGTAATCGATTTGACAGACTTATCGGTGAGCGGGGTGTTTTCTGCCAAATACGGGCGGTATGTTTACAGTGTGGACAGACCGGCTGAGGCAGGTGACGGCGATATCACGGTCATTTCTTTTGACTATAGTTGCGGGGATGACGCAACTTACGCACCTGCGCATGCTGCATTCCGTATCAGAGCTTTGGGCGGCGCAACTCCAGAAGCTGATGGAGCCAATTGGCTGAGTTCTTTTAATATCCATCCCGGCAGCTATAACCTGGATACCGATTATGGCCCAAGCGTGTCATCCGGTCCTTTGGCATCCGGAGTAAATCATTATGAATTTACGCTGAATCGTTCTACCGGCGTGTGGGACCTGGCTCTTAATGGCATTTCTGGCGTTCTGGTCCAAAGTATACCTGAGCTTGGTGGCGTGAATTACTTCTCGGATGAGTCCCCTGAAGCTTTTGCGAATGCTATCGGCACACCTTTTGAGCCATATGTCGGCATTGGTGGAACCGGTGGTTACAGGGTTTTATTTGAGGAAGCATCCGGTGGTTCGGTAGACAACATCCAGATAACAAACATTCCCGAGCCGGCAACGATGGTACTTCTGACAATCGGCGGACTGCTGATTAGAAGAAAAAAATAAATCGTAAAAGGATTTGAAAATAAAAGGCTGTGAACAAAATTCGCAGCCTTTTTTATTTATTCGCCGTCGGCGAATTTATCAGTATTTTCTGCTCTTTGCGGAATTAGATGAATTGTAATTGACGAAGAAGTATCGCAGAGCGTCGATTGGATGGTCGTAGATTCCATCTTTCAGGGGTAATTCATCGGCGCCTCCTGCGGGGGGATAATGATAGCTGCTCATAGCCTCAATTAGTCTGCCGCAGCGGGGACTGATGAGCAGGCTGCTTTTGCCGTCTCCGCTGCGCAATGCCCTGCGGATAAGCTCAATGCCATCAAGTATCGAACTTCTCTTGTAGCGGAGAGGTATTCCCAAAGCCCGTAATCTGCTAACGGCGCTTGTGCCTGTAACATCATTTACGCCTGTGCCTGCAGGGTCGCAGAAGGTTGCGACAACATTGTCGCCGGAGGAAATTTTTGTTTTTATTTCCACAGCGTGCCCATCAATTGTCATTCTGCTTTTTACATATTCGTCAATCACTCTGACGGTTCCATCGCTGTCAACCTGAATCCACAGGCAGACGAATGGATTTACAAAGCCGAAGTCAATAGCCCGATACAAAGGCAGAGACGGCTCGTAATCGAGCGGGGCGATGTGAATGTCGGAATTGAATTCCGCAAAGACGATATTCTCAAGCGAGGGACGAAGGCAAAGCATTTCCGATTCAAAAGCGGCTCTGCTGCTTCGGCGCATCTGTGCAAGGCAGTCTTCGATTTTCAGATAGCCGGCTGCGCGTCTTGCTTTGCCCTGACAGTCGCTGTTTAGCGGACATCTTGAGCAGCTTCTCTCCGGCGGACAGTTTTCGATAACTTCCCAGATGCACCATTTAAAAACTTTTGTGCCGATCTCCTGCGCCTTTGCGACTGTATCGTGCATAATTCCGAAAGGCTGGTGCATTGTGCTTAGCATTTCCATCGCGCCGACAATACCATTGCCGCTTTTGGTAACGAACTTGGCGGCTTCGAGGATTTGTCTGTCGAACAACTCCACTTCATCGCATCTTAATTTGTGAATATGGCTGCCTCGCACCGATGCTGCTGATTGGGTGAGGACTTCAACATCGGAGTGGTTTTTAAAAACGCATCTATTTTTGCGGATAGGTTCGGCGAGAAAATTTTCAAAGCCGTCCCTTAAAAATTCCGTTAAATAGTCGAACATTCTTTGAGCCTGCTGTTCGCTGCCCGCGAGGATTCTTGTTTTGCAGGCGGGTTTAAAGACGCAGTCGAGAAGCGTTGCGACGGCGGCGATGAGGGTTTTGCCCCCTCCTCGGCCTGCCCAGACTATGCAGTCGGCGTTTACGGTTTGGTTGGTAAAATCGCTGTTGTAGCAGTGCCAAAGATAATCGAGCGGGGCGTTGTGTTCCGGGCAGATTTTATTGTCGCTGATGTTTAGATTCAGAAAGACCTTAAGGTAATTTTTCAAATCGGTTTTTGTCCTCGGTCTGGTACTTTTGAGATTTTTGTAAATGCTGTTTGCGTTTTTGTACAGAGTGATAGTTTGCATAGGAAGTCCTTTTAAGAAAGTGAAAAGTGAATAGTTAATAGTGGATAGTGAAAAACTGGATTCCCGCTTGCGCGGGAATGACAAGTAAGGGGTTTATTTCCAGCAGTCGGCTTGGTCTTCCATAGTGCAGTTTAGCCACTCTTCTGCCAGGTTGGCGAGGTCGCGGAGATAAATTTCTCCCATATAATCAAAGAGGCTGGCCATAATGGCAAAATCCCTAAAGTCAACCTTGCAGTCATCGTTTAAATCGCTGGCAAGCGGAGCTGTACAGGAACTGACACCTTCGGCAAAGAAGCCGAGCAACAGAATCGCGCAAAACAACGCGATATAAAATTTGCGAAACCCCATCCTCCTGCTCCGACAGATTTTGAAAAATTTGGCCTTAATCTGTCCTATAATACACTTCAATCTGGAGTATTATACCACAAAACGGCCTCAAAGTCAAGATTTAATCGTTTGCAAATCATTTTACGGCAAGACTTGTAAAAAAGCGGGTGTTGGGGTATAATTTAGTAGTCAGTAGTCAGTAGTTAATAACGATCTTAAAACTGTCACCCCGAGTCCGCCGAAAGCGGACGAAGGGTCTGGGCACAGAGAAAACGAGATTCTTCGCTATGCTCAGAATGACAATTCGCGTTTTGAGATAGTTTCTTAGTAGTCAGTAGTTGGTATCCTAATATCCTATTAAATTCTTTTGTCCGGCGGGTCGGACGGCCGCTCCTCTGGGATTTCAAATTTCAAATTTGAGATTTCAGATTTCAGATGGGGAGGAAAGTCCGGGCAGGACAGGGCGCGGTGGCGGCTAACGGCCGCCCGGAGTAATCCGCGGGAAAGTGCCACAGAAAATACACAGCCTTCTCTGCAAAGAGTGGGTAATGGTGAAAAGGTGCGGTAAGAGCGCACCGCATCGGCAGTAATGTCGATGGCAGGGTAAACCCCACCGCCTGCAAGACCAAGTATGCCGGTATGCTTTGCCCGAGCAACCGAGATTTGAGATTTCAGATTTCCGAACCGGCGGGTAGGTCGCTTGAGTCTGTCGGCAACGGCAGACCTTAGAGAAATGGTCGTCGATTACAGAACCCGGCTTATAGACTCGCCAGGCAAAAGAATTTTTTAGTAGGGTATGTGGTAGGGCATAGGATATAGATCGTTGGTGAAATCCCGCAGCGAGGAACAGACCGGCGGTTAAATGCTAAATATATCAGAGGCCGGATACCGCATAATATTTGCATTTTTTTATTGAAATTTGGTCATGCCTTTCTATCATATCCATTATTGAGTGTATTATTTTTTCACTTAGTTCGACAAGCTCACTATGGGTCGTTCAGGATAACTAAAGGGTAGCAGGAGTAACATTTTAGAAAGGATGTCTAAAATGAAGAAGCTGACGGCGGTAATAGTTGTGGTTTTGGCGGTGTCTTTTGCCTTTGCGGCGAACGACAAAACGGGTTCGGCAGATGTGAATGGGGCGGCAAAGAAGTTTGCGGGTCAGAAAATAGTCATCAGCGGAGCGGGCAACAGTCAAGAGCTTTTGCGGATAATAGCCGGCGTTGTCGAAAAGAAAACCGGCGGTAAAATAATAATTTCGGAGAGTATCG
>JAQTQF010000152.1 GCA_028712345.1 Phycisphaerae bacterium
ACAGGAAAAGCATTAAAATAAAGAGAATAATCGGGGAATTGGAAATCGAGACGGCCGGCCAGCGAGAGTGCATTTTTTGTATCCTTCCTTTCCTAATAGAATGAAGCTTTTTTGAAGCGCCGTCTGCCCGCGGACAACTTATAATATCTAAGTCCTTGTATTATAATTTGTTGCGAATACTTTTGCAAGGGAAAAATAATTAAATTCACCACAGAGGACACGGAGAAAATGGCCACGAATGAACACGAATAAATTTTAACCACGGATTTCACGCTTGCCCCGCCGCCAAATAGGCCACTGCCGTAATTTGGTGCGGGGGATTTACACAGAGAAAAATAGAATTAAACTTCCAACATTGAACGCCGAACATTCAACTTTCAATGTTTTTTTACCGCGGATTTACACGGATTCTTCATCTTCAGACATAGTATCAAGTAGCAAAGGGTCTATTTGGGGAAGTTGTTTTTGGCCTACATAACCCTCTATCGCACCATAAATATTGCTCATACCGTCAAGAACTGTTTCAATCTGTTTTTCTCTGCTCTTCCAATACTTCTGCATTGCCCTTCTTTCGCTTTCGAGATCGTCTTTCATTCGACCAAAAGCTGTAACAATAGATTTTATCTGTAAATTGAATTCCTGTCCGGTGACATAGCGATAGACAATATCTTTCACAGTGCTTTGATTAGTTACTACGAGTTTTTCTCTTGCCACATTAATTAATCCATATCTTAATGCAGTTGCAAGACAGATAGCAGTCTGGTAGTCGGTTATCCAGACATCCTTAACAATGCCGAATCCTTTAATTTCTTTTGGCAAAGTTATCGTAGTAATCACCGCAAGTTCTGCTTGTTCTTCCTGCTGGTCTTTTTTAAGTTTTTCAATCCAATCCTTGTTAAATGCCTGTGTGTTTTTCGCTTCCCAGAGAATTTTACCGCATTCTTTACCGGTAGTATTTCGAACAGTCTGAACGACATCCGCTCCTCGCTGACCTTTCTTTACTTCTTCAATGCGGTCAAAAGGAAAGGTCTGTTGTAAGATATCCTTTAATGCCCCTTCCATTGCCTCACCCTGGGCTTCCTGAGAACCGGCTTCAGCACGTCGTTTAAGATTTTCAATCTGTCCCTGCATAGATTTAATAAGGTCGTCCTTTTCCCGCATCTTAAACTGTTGTTCTTCTGTTGCCTTTTTCCCCGCTTCTTCGGATATCTTTTTTCTTTCTTCATCAATCTGTCGCTGAACAGTCAGTTCTATTGCTGCTTTTTCTTCTTCTAACTTTTGCTGTTGTTTCCTAAGCTCTAGTTCTTTTTTATTTGCTTCAAGGATTTGTTTTCTTTTTTCTTCCAATTCCTGTTCAAGAGCTTTCGTTTGCTCAGACTGCTCTGCAAGAATTTTTGCCTTCTCCTGTTCGGCGATATTCTTTCTTTCGACTTTTAGCAGTTCTGTAACCTTTTCATCAATTGATTGCCTTTGTTTCTCAAGCTCTTCCTGCTGTTTTTTTAACATCTGCTTTTCTTTTTCAAGCTCCTGCGACTTCTTCGCCAATTCTGCTTCATATTGAGCGCGAATAGAATCTTCGATCTGACTCGTCAAGGCTTCTGATAGTGGTATTTTAGTACCGCATTTTGGGCATTTAATTGTTTGATCGGACATAATTTATGCTTTCTTAATAATGCTATAATTTTGCTCTTTTTTCTTAAAAACTGTATGTAGATACAAATCCCACTTTTACCAAATATAACCTCTTGGAGCATTCGTCGGAATAATATCTTAAATCTTTATTTCTAATTGTGACAATTTTATAAAGAATTATCGTTCTTTTTTTGCGTAACGCTTTTTCACATATTTGTTTATGAAAGAATTTAGCCCAGTTCCAGCCACTGCCAGCTTTTTCATTTCTTCTATATTGTTAGATCCCGCACTGCCGTATGTGTAAAGGTACACAGAACCATCATTGAACCGGACTCTAATATAGTCTGAACCCGACTCATAGTTTGCGACGCCGGAATCACCGTTAATATTTTTATACCGTTCCATAATCTATCTCCAGATTTCTTAGATTTCTACTCTACGACTAATCATATCACATTAAACTTGCTTAATTCGCTGTTTATTCTAATCAGTTGGTTTGCCCTTTAGCAAATAATTTAACCTGTTATAAGTCTTATTGTTAAATTTTATAGCCAAAGGCCTGTTTTTTTGTTTTAAAACGCGGTTTTGGGGGTGTGTAATGAGGGGATGTGAAAAAGAAGCAAGGATGCAGGGAAGTAAGGAGGTAAAGACAATTCCTTCAAAACCGCCGGTATCCTTCGACTCTGCTCAGGACAGGCAACCGGCGGTTAAATACCAAATACCCTTTTTATTCGTGTGTATTCGTGGCCATTAAATCCGTGGTTTCGTTTTAATGAATAATTCTTGCCGCTCTGGGGGGAAGGGATGTCAAGACCTCGTGGCAAATCGTATCGGCTAATTCGGCCAGCCTGTAAACGCTGCATTCGCTCTGCGGGTCGTTGTCGATTACCGTAACAGTCTGGCCGACCTTTACACCGGCAATATCGGTAACATCGAGAATAGTTTTGTCCATACTGACCCTTCCGATAACATTGGCGAAATTATCTGAGATTTTCATAACCGCCCTGTTGGAGTACAGGCGCCAGTAATTATCGGCGTAGCCAACCGGCACAATCGCGCCAAGCGTGTCTCTGGCGGCAGTAAATGTTCTGCCGTAGCCGACGGTCTGGCCTTTTTTATAACGGTTAAGCTGAACGATGGACGCTTCAAATTTCATCGCAGGGTCAAGGCTTACATTCAGGGCGTTTGGCTGCTCGGCCCAGCCGAACAGGGCAATTCCGCATCGCACCATATCGAAATGAGCCTGCGGCATATTGAGCATAGCGGCGCTGTTGGAAGCGTGGATGATTATATCTTTGCAGGCAAGGAGAGACTGGCCGGACAGGAATTTTTTAAATCTCTCGAGCTGCTGGGTAGCGTAGGACAGATTTTTCTCCGCTGCGGTGGAAAAATGAGTATATACTCCGGCAAGGCGGATGTTTTCAAAGGTTCTAATTTTCTTTATCAGTTCGGCGGCTTTTTTGGCTTCTATGCCGCAACGACCCATTCCGGTCTCGACCTTTATGTGAACATTAAGAACATCGTTAGTATTATGAAGGCAGGTTTGAATGTATTGCAGGGCTTCGGTATCCACTACGGCACAATGAAAACCTTTGCGGGTGCATAACTGCACGGCATCACTCGCATAGCCGGTATGCAGCGGTTCGAGGATGAGGATTTTTTTGTCTTCGACAATATCGGCAATGAACGCCGCTTCATAAACATTGGCCACGGCGAAGAAATCCACGGGGCCTTGTTTTAGAATATCAACGATTTGACTTATGCCGTGGCCGTAGCCGTTGGCCTTAATCACGGCGCATATTTTCGTTTCCGGTTTGCAGGCGGCTCTTATTTTGCCGAGGTTGCCCAGCAGAGCATCTGAATAGATGTGAACTTTCTGGTCGGCTCTTACGAATTGCTTGCTTGTTTCAAATTCCATTTTACATCCACCAAAACCGTCGGTATCCTTCGACTCAGTTTTTATTGTTCCGTCCGATTATGCAGAATATTCCCGCGACTTACTCGCCAGAGGCGGGCTGGGCTTTTATTATTCCGGTCGCTTACGCGACTCGGCTTTTATTGCGTCGCCGTAACCGGCGACGGCTAAACACAAAATAGACCCCCGGTAAAACCGGCGGCTAAGTATTATTTTTCGTTTTTAATCTGTCTGTAAAGAGCAAAAAGTTCTTTGAATGCCCGCAATATGACCGATATTTTCGCGCCGGTCTGGGTGCCGGCAACTCTTGGGTAGTGATGGACGCCTGTCTGGAAGATTTTATATCCCTTTTGTCTGGCACGGGCAAGTATTTCGGTGTCTATCAGGGCTCCTGTGCTTTGCATTTTTATATCGTCGAATATTTTGCGTCTGTAAAGCTTGAAGGCGCAATCAACATCTTTTATTTTCATTTTGAAAAGCAGCCCGCCGAGAGTCGTCCAGCAGAGAGCGTTTATCTTTCTTATAATGCTGTCCTGTCTTTTAATGCGGTAGCAGCTTACGATGTCGTAATCGGCCATATACTTGAACAGCGGCGGCAGTTCTTTAATATCGAATTGTCCGTCGCCGTCGGTGTAAAAGACGAATTCTTTGGTTGCGGCCTTGAAACCGCTTTGCAGGGCCGAGCCGTATCCGAGATTTGTCTTGTGGTGAACGGCCTTAATGCGGGAATCTTTTGCGGCAAGGGTGTCAATGATTTGAGCAGTCCTGTCCCTGCTGCCGTCGTTTACGAGTATTATTTCGTAATCGATATTCAATGGCTCCAAGCAATCGACGGCTGAGGCGAGGACCCTTTCGACATTTTCCTGTTCATTGTAACAGGGGAAAAAAACCGATAACGATTTAACGACTTCCGCTTCCATACCGAGACCTCTCAATTACCAGCGAGACCTTGTGCCGATTTGACGCTGTTCGCTGATGAATTCATCTGTTTTTGCCTTGTATTCTTTCGCCAATTCGGGCTTTGCACCGTTTATATTTGCAAGGTAATTTCCCGCCATTATTGCTGAGATGATTCTTTGGTGATAGCCGTTCTGCTCCTTATACTGCTGCTCATTTTCAGCAAAATCGTCAAAATAGTTACTCAAAACTTCTGTTACTTTGTCCCGGAACTGCGGAAAATAACTTGCGATTCGCACAAGCTCGATAGCCGTTATCTGATATGGGCATTGTTTAAAGGCCTCTATTATCATATCGCAGCCCTTTTCTTTTTCTGTTCCTTGCATATCTCTCATTCTCATAAGATTGTAGCCAACGGTAAGATTCTTCGAGAGCTCATCGGGGAATTTTGTCTTGC
>JAQTQF010000153.1 GCA_028712345.1 Phycisphaerae bacterium
ATCTCTTCGGGTCAAACTATCAGTTCTCCGCGTCTTTTAAGTACAAAATGCGGGTACAGCTTGGGCATCTGATTATTTCGTCATGACTTAGAAGTGTATTTGCCGTCTCTGTTGTCAGGCTCATAAAGCAGCCTCCGCAGGTATAGACGCCGCTTCTTTCGTCGTGTACCTCGATTTCCGCTATTGCCTCGCCGTCGTAAGTTTCAGCGACTCTTTTAAAGGTGTCCACTGCTTCGGGAGGAGCGTCTTTTGCCGCCGCCTGCCATTGCTGTTCAATTTCGGCTATTTCAGCTTCAAATTTTTTAGCCTGTTCTTCGGTTTGTTTTCTGATTTCGTTGAGTTCGGTTTTTTCCTGTTCAATCTGTGCTTTAATCCCGTCACATTGGGCATTATCCAGATCAATGATTTTCATCAGTTCGATAGCCTGCGACTCTGTTTTGCTGCTGTCGGCTTTTGTAGTGTTCAGTTCGCTCAGAATAGCGGCATATTCTTTATTGCTTTTTGCCAAGTTGAGAGCGGCTCGGTATTTTGCCAATGTCTGCTCTATGCTTTTAAGTTCAAGTTCGAGCCGATCGGCCTGTATTTTGGTGAGCTGAATTTCCTCTTTTTTTGCTTCGAGCGCATTTTGCAGGGTGCGGAGTTGATTTTCCTTTAATATAACAGTCCTGCGGCAGCGGGCAAGTTTTGCCTTGGCCGCCCTAAGATTGTTTTCAACACTTTGAAGTTTTACCAGAGCATTAAGCAAGGGTCCCATGGACACTCCTTTTAGACTGAGCTGAATATTACAAGCCCATCATTATGGATAATTAACCGTAATATTCAATAAAAATTTCAAATTTTCCGCTTATTAGAGCTTAAAAACGGCAAAAAACGGGATTTTTATTTAAAATTTCGGGAGAAATTGTTAAATTTCATACTAAGAAACTGTCTCAAAACGAAAATTGTCATTTTGAGCGCAGCGAAAAATCTCGTTTTTTCTCTGCCCAGACCTTTCGTCCGCCTTCGGCGGACTCAGAGTGACAGTTTTGAGGTAGTTACTAATAGATCACTAAATTTCCACGGGTTAAAACCCGTGGGATTTACCGCAACAGGCATTGCCTGTCCACCTTTGGCGGATAACTTCATCTACGGGTTGAAACCCGTAGAATTGCGGCAGAATATTAAATAAGGAGTGATTTTTGAAGCCCGAACTGCTCGCGCCTGCGGGAACTTATGAAAAACTCATCTGGGCTGTCCAGTATGGGGCCGACGCGGTCTATTTCGGCTCCGAGTTTGGTTCTCTGCGGGCTTATGCAGGCAATTTGTCTCTCGACGAAGCGGATAAGGGCTTAAAATATCTCCACCAAAACGGCAAAAAAGGTTATGTAACTCTCAATATCTATCCGTTCAGCGATGAGTATGCCGGTTTGATTGAATTGGCAGGCAAACTGAATGATATGGCTGCTGATGCTTTTATCGTTTCGGATTTAGGTCTGGTTTTTGAATTGAAAAAGGCAGGCATAAAAACGCCGATTCACATAAGCACACAAGCCAGCACTACAAGCAGCCAGACCGTTTTGGCATATAAAGAACTCGGGGCATCGCGGGTGAATTTGGCAAGAGAGCTCAGCCTTGAACAGATAAAACAAATCTGCAAAGATATTGCAGGCAAAAATATTGAGGTCGAAACATTCGTACACGGAGCGGTTTGTTTTTCCTATTCCGGCAGATGCGCAATCAGCGATTATCTGACCGGCAGGCGCGCCAATCGCGGCGAGTGTACTCATTCCTGCCGATGGAATTATTCTGTTGTCGAGGAGAGCAGACCGGATGAATTTTTCCCAGTATTCGAGGACGACCGAGGCCAATACCTTTTCAACAGCAAAGACCTTGCGCTGTTTGAATTTGTCGAACCTCTTTCACAGGCCGGCGTCGCCTCATTTAAAATCGAAGGCAGAATGAAGTCGGTGCATTATATCGCGTCGATTGTTTCACTTTACAGACAATTGCTCGACGGTAAGAAGATAAGCGGCGAGGAATGCCTGAAATTATTAGGCAGGGTAAAGAACAGAGGTTATTCGGCAGGCTTTATGAAAGGGGCGATTGAGCCGGCTGATTACAGCAGGGAAAAGAGCTTGTCTAATTCGGGCGCTATTTTCGTCGGCGATATTACGGACGAGAAAATCGATGCCGGCTGTATCTGTCATACGAGAAATAAAATCTACGCCGGCGATAAACTCGAAGTCCTGACACCGAACGGCAATATATCTGAAATAGTTTTGCCGAAACCGTTAAAAACCGCCGAAGGACAGGAATGCGAATTTGTAAACAACCCGCAAGAAATTATTTTACCGCAGAGTTTGCCTGCTTTTTCCGTCTTGCGCAAGATTGTATAATATAGATGTCCCCAAAAAATCCGTGAAATCTGCGTAATCTGCGATTAGAATACTGGTTATGACAAAAATTGCTATTGACAAACAAGTTGCACAGGGGCGGGTAAAGGCGATTTTTCCGCTGCTCAAAAAAACCTATCCTAACGCCAAATGCGCGCTTGAACATTCAAATCCGCTCGAACTTCTTATCGCGACGATTCTTTCGGCACAGTGTACCGATGTCAGAGTAAATATCGTAACCAAAACGCTGTTTAACAAATACAAATCCGCCAAAGACTGGGCCGATGCTCCGCTGGAGCAGATTGAACAGGACATCAAAACTACCGGCTTTTTCAGAAATAAGGCCTTTAATATCAAAACCGCCTGCGATACAATAATAAGCGACTACGGCGGGAATGTGCCGGATAGTATGGACGAGCTTTTAAAACTTAACGGCGTCGGAAGAAAAACGGCAAATGTCGTTCTCGGCAACGCTTTCGGAACACCGGGCATTGTTTGCGATACTCATGTGCTGAGATTGAGCAGAAGGCTCGAGCTTTCGGCCAATACCAATGATGCTGTCAAGCTCGAATTCGACCTTATGGAAATTGTGCCAAAGAAAAACTGGACGCTGTTTAGCCATCTGCTCGTTTTTCACGGCAGAAATATCTGCAAAGCTCGAAAACCGGATTGCCCGAATTGTTCGATTGCAAAACACTGTCCGGTAGCGGATAATCCTAAACTGTGGTAAAGGAACCGCGGATTTCGCAAATTACGCGGATTTTGATATATTTTTATGTGAGCACAATATGGTTGTAAATAAAGGCAGCCTTGTTCATGGAGAATTGACAGGCAGAATAATTGGTGCCGCCATGGAAGTACATACTATTCTTGGTGCAGGTTTTTTAGAAAGCGTTTATGAAGAATCGCTCGCAGTTGAATTAAAAATGAGAAAAATTCTATTCGAGAAACAGAAAATATTTGAAGTTTTATACAAAGGTATATTTGTGAAGCAATTCGCATGTGATTTTGTAGTGGACAAATTGGTCATTGTTGAGCTAAAGGCAATAAAAAGAATCACTGATATTGAACAGTCGCAATTATTAAACTATTTAAAGGTTAGTGGCTTGAAGTGGGGATTTTGTTGAATTTTGGTTCAACATCTCTTGAATATAAAAGACTGATAAAAAGTAATCCGTGAAATCTGTGTAATCTGCGGTTAAAATTATCGATGAAAGGCGGAACTATGGACGAAAAAATAGCAAGGTTTAATGTACCAACCGAAGAGACTTGGCGGGTATTCAGAATAATGGCCGAATTCGTCGAAGGTTTTGAAGAACTTGCCACAGTTGGGCCGGCAGTGTCGATTTTCGGCTCGGCAAGGACTAATACTGACGATAAATATTATAATCTTGCAGTGCAAACCTCGGAGATTTTGACAAAGGCGGGCTTTGCGATTATCACCGGCGGAGGCGGCGGAATTATGGAAGCGGCAAACAAAGGCGCGGCTAAGGCCGGAGGAAAGAGCATCGGTCTGAATATCGAACTGCCGCACGAACAGCTTCCGAATAAATATCAGAACCTTTCGCTGCATTTCAGATATTTTTTCTGTCGAAAGGTGATGTTCCTCAAATACGCCTGCGGCTTTATCGCATTTCCCGGCGGGTTCGGAACGCTGGACGAATTTTCAGAAGCTCTTGTTCTCATACAAACATTCAAACAGGCACATTTTCCGGTTATTTTATATGGAGCTGAATACTGGGGCGGTCTGGTCGAATGGTTCAAAGATATTATGATGAAAAAACACGAATATATTTCGCAGGAGGATATGGATGTTTTCTGTCTCTGCGACGACCCGCAAAAGGCGGCGGATGTAATCATCAATTTCCACAAGTCAAAGAAAAAAGCAGGTATACTTGAGCCGGGCGGATTGAAAAAATTTCAATGCCCTTGTCAGGAATGAAAAGTTGAATCCTTAAGGTATTTCAGCAGATAGTCTTTATCCGCCCCGCCGAGGTGTTGCCACGGCAGGATTTCATCAGTCTCAAATTTTCTGGTCGCGAGCTGATGCAAGTCAAGGCCGCATTGTTTGAAAGCATCCTGCCATAAATCGAACCTGAAACACTCATCCCATAAATCAAACCTTGCGCCGTTTTTATAAACGGCTTCGAGAACATCGGCCATTCGCCTGTCCGCCCTGCCGATGGCCGATTCGAGAATGCTTCTTCGGATATCGTGGAATTTGAAATTTATGCATCTTGCGCCGAGTCTTTTCTTTTCTGAAATAATTATGTCTTTGGCGCCTCTGAAATATTCTTCGCTTCGCTGGGTGACCCAGCCGAAAGGCGTGTGAGCCTTCGGCACAAACCAGCTCACCGCTGCATTTATGCCTGCGAGTTTGCCGCAGATTTTTTTTCGCAGGCCGCTCAGGTCATAGCAAAGCTTTACTATTTCTTTTATATCGTCTTCAATCTCGCCCGGCAGACCCGCCATAAAATAAAGTTTTATATTTTCAAAGCCCTGCTTA
>JAQTQF010000154.1 GCA_028712345.1 Phycisphaerae bacterium
TATTTAGTCTTGCCATCGGCTTTTTAAGTTTCAATATCGCCTCGCTTAACGCCGTTGACCAGTCCGCTTCGCTGCTTCGAAGCAGTTTGATATAGTTTCGTTCGTTTCCGATAATTCTCGCTGCCGCAAGTGCAACTTCACCGCGGAAGATTTCGCTCTCAACCTCCGCCAGCAAAGCCAGAATATTCTCCATCGCGGGCACATATTTTATCGCGCCCAGCGCAGAGGCATACGCCACCTTAAGCACCTGGTCAGTCTCAACCTTCAAAAGATCAAACAGCGTCTCGGCGCTTTCGGTATCGCCAATTCGGCCCAGCGCCCTTGCGCTTCTTGCCCGCAAAACCCGATATGGAGCAGTCAGTTGTTCTCTCAAAGCAGGTATCGCCGAATCATCGCCGATTTGACCGAGCGCCCAGGATGCTGTCGCGCTTAATTCAATATCTTCCCCCGCTAAAATATCAAGCAGGGCAGCCACAATCTTATAATTGGGTTTTCGCAAAGCCATCGCCAAAACCGCTTCATAACGAACATCAAAACTTGGGTCGCTTAACGATTTAATCAATTCTTCGGTATTAAACGGACTGTCCGATCGGCCCAGAGTTCGCGTCGTTGCGATTCTTTCATTTTCTTCACCTGCCATACGATACCGCATTATCGAACTCAATGAACCAAACAGGCCGAATGGAATACTCTGGAACAATTGCCCCATAAACTGTCTGGCGGTTAGTTCACTGTCGGCTTTTATCTTTCGGATGATATAAACGCCTACCGCCGGCAGAAGCATATGTGCCGCAAACACCGGCAGGAAAGAATCGACCCTTATCAGAGAAAGAACAGTCCCCATTTCATCGAGTCCGGCTCCCAACTTCAAAACCGTACCGACTGCCAGTGGTCCCAAGCCGGCAAAAAGTCCCGTCCAGGCAAACCATACAGCGTAATAAGATGTTTTTTTGTCCGCCGGTATTGCCGTAAGAAATAAATACCGGTCAATGCCTATGATATAGGCTACGCTTATAAGCCCGGTTAAAAATGCGACAACCGCTGCGGTAGTATAACTTAAATTCCCGTGGTAACGGGGGATAAGATACCACAGAACCGGCAATAATATATGCAGGATTACACCGGTGATAAAAACTGGTTTGCCGCCGAAACGGTCGGCGCACCAGCCCCAAAAGTAAACCGCAAGCAGTACGCCGGCGTTTTGCCATAAACTCAAATAAACAACTCTTGAATTGTCTATCCCGACAAGGTCTTTCATATACAGAGGGATAAAAGATGTAACGCCCTGAGCGATAAATGTAAATATCGCTATCCCCGTCAGAAGACGGAAAAAATCTTTATCCCTAAACGCATCGAACATGTTTTTCAAATGTTCGCTGCCCCGGCTGTGTTTTTTTATTTTGCCTCCCCCGGGAAAGAATATATGACAGCCTATACTGAGAAGCCCGATGAATACGCCCAGTCCTATCAGGAATGTAAACCCGCTCAGTCCGCTTGACCGACCCAGCCAGAAACCGGCAAACCATGTGCCGCATATCAGAACTCCTCCGCACAGAAAGGTATTCATCGCCAGAGCCCTGCTCCGGATATTAGTCGGCAGAACCTCAAGCCCCCAAGGCCCACCTGCCGTCTGGCCGATAGCGAGGGATATCGAAAAGACCAGCATTATGAACCCGACCCACAGAAATACCCCGGTTGAGCCGAAAATTTGTGCGATTTTAGGCGTGGCAATAAGGCCGGACAAAATAATTGTACGAATACTGAAAAAGAACATACACGAATGTTTGTAACCGAATTTTTCAACCAGAGGTACGACGAAGACCGACATTATCTGAAAAAACAAAGGCATCGCCAGAAGCAGACCTATTTTGGCCTTGTCTAATTCCAGAGCGTCCAAAAACAAAACCAGTACCGGTCCGAAAATTAGGGAAATACGGGCATTATCAAGCATACACGCCGCAAACCACCAAGGCAGCCGCCGTTTCCTTTCAGCATTTGTAGGCACTGATGACAATTACAATCCCAAAAAAATAACCATCCAAGACTATCGCAAAAAATTTGTACTTTGCAAGAGAAAGTTACATTTAACCCAACCTCTAAAAGCTTGTCCTCACGAAAGTGGGGATGTCATTGCGAGGAGCGGAGCGACGAAACAATCTTTATTATTACTTCAAAACCGAGATTACTTTGCTCGCAGCGACTGCTTGCGCCCCCGCTTTTGCGAAAACGGGCTTTTAGATATTCCCTTAACTAATCGGCCGATTTCTGTTATAATCCCACTCTTAGGTAAAAAATGGAAAAACCCGTCATTCTGAGTCCGCCGAAGGCGGACGAAGAATCTCTTGTTGTCGTCGCCTATAGATTCTTACGCCTAAAGGGGGTCAGAATGGCCTGTAAACAAAAGATGGGTGCAGCAGAATATTAGAAAGAATCAGGGAATAAATGGCATTACCGACAGTAGCAATTATAGGACGGCCGAATGTAGGCAAAAGCTCGCTCCTCAACGCCCTCGCCGGCGAGATGATAAGCATCGTCGAGCCGACCGCAGGCGTTACGCGAGACCGAGTCAGTACGATAATCGAGTATAACGGCAAATTTTTTGAGCTGATTGACACCGGCGGATGGGGTATCGTCGATTCAGACCAGCTAAAAGACCATATTGACAACCAGATAAATCAGGCCATGAGATTGGCAGACCTTGTTATTTTCGTTGTCGATATTCGCGATGGCTTGGTTCCGCTGGATGAGCAAATCGCTTCTCTACTTCGAAAAAATAATCTCAAGGTCATTCTCGTCGCCAACAAAGCCGACGAGGCAAAAATGTTCCCCGCCGCCGCGGACTTTGGAAAACTCGGTTTCGGAGACGCCATCTGTATTTCGACCACAAACAATCTGAATAAAAACATACTTGTTGAACATATTCTCGATACTTTAAAGGAAGTGACCGGAGAAAAACCCAAAGCTGTAGATATGCGTATAGCGATTGTCGGAAAAAGAAATGCCGGCAAAAGCACATTCACAAACGCCATCGCCGGCTCCGAACGCGTTATCGTCAGTGAAATCCCAGGCACAACCAGAGATTCAGTCGATGTAAGATTTGAAAAGGACGGCAGGACATTCGTCGTCATCGACACCGCAGGCGTAAGAAAGAAAAGCAAACTTGCCGACAGCATAGAATTTTACAGCTCAGTAAGAGCCGAAAAATCAATTCGCAGGGCCGATGTCGTACTGCTGCTTATAGATGCCGCAGAGCCGCTGGCGCAGGTAGACAAAAAACTGGCCCTTTATGTCTCCGAAGAATATAAACCCTGTATTCTTGTGGTTAATAAATGGGACCTTGCCGTCGGAAAAGCAACTACCGACGACTATGCCGAATATATCGGTAAAATTTTCCCCCAGCTAAGCTATGCCCCAATTGCTTTCACAACCGCTACCGAGGCAAAAAATATCCAGTCAGTGCTCGATTTGGCCTGCGAACTCTTCAAACAGTCAGCAACAAGAATTTCTACCGCCGATTTGAACAAGGCTATCGAACAGATAAGCGAATTGAGAGTCGGAGGAGGAAAAAAGAGCGGACAGTTTCCCAAAATATTCTATGCTACCCAGATAACGACAAAACCCGTTACGATACTGTTATTCGTCAACGATGCCGAACTGTTCGATGAAAATTATAAAAGATTTCTCGTGGGCAAACTTCGCGATATCCTTTCCTTCGCCGAAGTGCCGATAAAACTTTTCGTTCGCTCAAGAAAAAGAAATACTATTTAGAATTTCTAAATGCTAAAAAAGGTTCAATTTGTCGGTTTTGAACATTTGAACATTTGAATTTTGGTAATTTGGATTTGTTTGGAATTTCGATATTCTGATTTCGGATTTTTCAATGCTATGACCGTTTTTTTGTTGGAATTTCCTGGTTTTTTATTTCAGAGTCGTCTTACGGCCGATTATTCCAAATTTGTCTTAAAAGGAGTTTGAAATGGACACCTTGTTATTGATGGTTTTTTGTTTTGCTGCCTATATCCTCGCGTATTTTACCTATGGCAGATTTCTTGGACGAAAAATTTTCAAACTGGACCCAAACAAACTGGTCCCCTCAAAAGAATTTACCGACGGCATAGATTATGTACCGTCAAAAAAAATAATCATCTTTGGTCATCATTTTACATCAATCGCCGGCACGGGCCCAATCGTAGGCCCTGCAATCGGCATTATCTGGGGCTGGCTGCCTGCCGTCCTGTGGATAGTCTTCGGCAGTATCTTTATGGGCGCCGTCCACGACCTTGGTTCGCTGGTTGTCTCTCTGCGAAATAAGGGCAAAAGCATCTCCGACATCACCGACAAATATATCAACCGGAGAATTAAATTTATCTTCTTTGCCGTTGTCTTTCTGGCGCTTCTGATTGTCCTGGCGATATTCGGCGTTGTAATAGCGGTTGTATTCGCCCGTTTTCCCGCTTCCGTACTTGCCGTCTGGCTTCAGATTCCTATAGCCGTTGCTATGGGCTATATGATTTACAAAAAAAACGCCAACATAGTGCTTTCAACCATCGTCGCCGTCGCCTGTCTGTATGTAACGGTTTGGCTCGGAAGCGAATATCCCGTGCGGATGCCGAGTATTGGAGCTATGCCCCCGACAGGCGTCTGGACAATTCTTCTGCTGCTTTATGCCTTCGTTGCCTCGACTCTGCCGGTAACAACTCTCCTCCAGCCCCGCGATTACATCAACGCCTGGCAGCTTTTTATAATGATGGCTTTGCTCGTTGTCGCCGCAGTAGTTTCAATTTTTACCAAATCAATGCCGCTTGTCGCTCCAATGCTGAATACGGCCGTTCCCGATGCTCCGCCGATTTTTCCTTTTCTATTTATCACCATC
>JAQTQF010000155.1 GCA_028712345.1 Phycisphaerae bacterium
GGCTCTTGCCGAAGTGGTAAGGGCAGAGCCGGTGTGAAACTTCCACGCAAGTGTACCGCTGTTGTTTTTAAGCTTATACAAATTGGTCTCTTTGCTGCTTGCATATATCCAGTCGGCTGAGGCGACAAGCGGGGCGGAAATGGAACCGACCGCATTGAACTGCCAAATGCGCTTTGGTTCGAGCGAACTCATACAAATTACATTTCCGCTGTCGGTTGCGAAGATGACAAAAGAATTGTCGGCCAGGACACTGGCTGGCGATGAGACATCGTCGGCGGTAGCCTTGAAAATAATATGCTGTCCTTTGGTATCGGTAACATACAGTTTTTTGTCCATACCTGGAATATAGAGATTTGAGGCGTTGGCCGCAATTGCCGACGATACGGGCATAGCCAGTATCTGTCTGAAAAGTTCTATTCCATTCTGAACATCAAAAGCGACGAGTTCGTTGGCGGCGATGAAATAGACGGTATTTTTGTAAGCCGAAGGCGATGAAACAGGAAGCTTCGGAGATGCGAGGGCAGAGGCGATAACTAATTTACCGGTGTTTCTGTCGAGACAGAACAAATAGTTGGCGTTCGTCAGAATGTATAAATAATCGCCAAGGACTGTCAGTTTTTCAACCTTTTCGCCCTTGTCCAGAGCAACAGCACTTTGCCAGGCGGTCTGAAGGCCGGCCTGATTAAGAAGTTTTTCACTTATAATTGCATTAGAAGATGATGCAGAAAATATGATAACAAATAAGCAAAAAAAACAAAATTTCTTCAACGGATGACCTCCTAAAACTAATACCGCTCATTAGTATTTGCGGCTATGTAATTATTCGACAGCATCGACAAAATCACACAGGTTGCAATCATACTGCTGCTCAAACTGTCTCATTTGCTCAATTCTCTCTACATCGTCATTAATTCGGTTTGCCAATTTGAAAATATATGGTTTGCCGTCCAGACGGTTCTTCAAATCCTGATACATCGGTTCCCATTTGCCGCCATAGAGCTGGCTCTTGAGGATAATCAGCATTTTGTGCTCAGCCGAGAGAGCTTTGACGAAATTGTTAATCAAATTTTTCCGCTCTTTTTCGTCAATTTGACCATCTTTTCCGGCGCTTTTAGCCATACTGCACCTCATCATTTTGGTATAGTACCGGCAAAACAACTATTTTACAATCAAAAACCTCGTACGCCTATCGATACAGACATTGCTCAGACATATCGCTACGGCAATAAAACCATATTTCAGGGGGGATTTATGTTTTTGACTGGTAAAGTATCAAATCTTTTACTTTTCTGCTTGGCAGATTCAAAGAACCAAAAGCAGCCGCGGCGCCGGACCGCAGTTCGGTATCGGCCGTCGTGGACTGCACTATCGAATATATCTGATTAATCTGCTCATCAAGCAGGATATTAGCATTTACCTTTGCCGAGACAGACAGGGCGTCAAATGCAGCTATTCTGACTTCTATCTCGTTATCTTCCTTCAGAGCCATATCGGCAATTGCCCTTTGAGCGTCAGGACTGGAAAGATACGCCAGTATCTGAGCGGCAAATATTTTTATTTCGTTTCTTTCGTCTGCGGTGGCCGAGATAAGCGAAGGCAGGGCAGTCGAAAGGTCAATAACCTTATTCCTTGTCTGAGCAAGTCTGAACATAGCATCGCAGGAGCGGATTGCATAAATATCAGCGGTGTATTTCGGCCAGTTGTTCGCATCGGCAGGGGCAGAGATCGCTTCGGCAAGATTATTAACAACAAGTACGCTTTGAGCGAGCTGTTCGGTCGGACCGGCACGGGCTATAGCAATAGCGGCGCTGAATCTTACGGCTCTGTCGTCAAATGTCAGAGCGTCAATCAGCGGCTGAGAAGTCTTAAGGCGATACATAAGCGACTTTTCGCCGGCGTTGCGTCCGAGGGCTTCAACTGCGCCCAGGGCAACAACGGCATCTCTGTCCTTTATGGCACGGCCGAGCGTACCGTGAAGATATTCAGCCCCTGCGGTAACAGCATAGGTCATCGGGTCTGGATGGCCGGAGCCGAAATATTTGGGCCAGGCTATACCTGTATCCTGCGCGCGGAAAAAAGCGGCAATCCAAAGCGAAATGGCCTCACCAAAATCAGGGTCGGCTCTTACAGACCACTCGCAAGACCGCATAGTCATCATTTCATTAAAATATGCCTTGCTGACCTGCTCCCTGGTTAGTCTGGCAGAGTCTTTGTCCCAGAACCATATATTTGCGAAGTTTACATCGGATGCTGGAGCAAGTGATTCAGCTTTGTAATAGTAATTTTCGGCATTCTGACAGAAAAGCTCGGCGGCGGTTTTACCGCTTGCTGCCGAGTCTATTTGATTGATGCTCTCTGATGCGAGCTGACGCAACTGGGCGGACGAGTCTTTTTCCACGATATACTTTAAATAGCCCAAAGCTTCGGGGTAGCCGATTTTGCCCAGGGCTTTTATCACCTCAGTCTTCACGAGCAGATTATCGGTTACCAGAGAAGCAGTCAAAGGCCTGACGGCAAATCTTCCAATTTCCGGCAGGGCAGTGGTGATGTTGGGAAATTCTGCCTTTCGCTGCTGGTCAGCCATAGCGTCAAGCATATAGGGGATTGCATATTCGCCGGCGTTACGAAGCCTTTCGATAGCGGTGTATTTGCCACGAACCGTACTGCTGAGCCTTTTGATTTCCGCGATAATAATTTCCGAATCGGTGCGTCTGGCGAAGCGTCCCTTTTCAATAATTTCGAGGATTTTTCCTGCCAGAGGGGCAAGATCGGGATTGCCGGCGTGGACTTTGACTAATATCGCATAGCCCCGCGGATTTTCCTCACTTAATTTGAGCAGCTCAAGTGGATCCGGATTACTGCCTATAATCTTCTGAGCAAAACCTGCAGCAAGGTCAAATCTACCGATTACCGTATAGTGCAGAAAATCATTCCAGTCATCCGAGAGCTTCTGCTCCAATTGCGCCGAGACCAGAGTGCTGAAAAACAGACAACCCAGCAATACCAAAACCTTACACTTCATAGACTTACTCCATGCAACCGAGGCTTGTCAAATATCAAGAGTCTTTTCGATAAATACAGACCACAACTAGTAAAAAACAGGTCAAGCTATTATAGATTATAAGGCTTAACTGTCAATAAAAAAGCCTTTTAGCCGGCAAAAGAGATGTTTTGGCTAAAAAGGATAACTTTTTTACGAGAAATCAGATACTCAAGTCGGAAACATCGCCGCCCGTCTCTTTGAGCTTGTTGTAATAGACATCAAATCGTTCCTTCAGTGCCTTTAGCGACTTGCTGAGATTATCAACTTCCTGTCTTACCTCTGTGGCTTCTTTACCCATCATTTCAGCGGCAGAGATGGCTTTGAGTTTTGCCATAACTTTTTCGACATCAGCCTGTTTGGCCATAATAGCATCTTTGTACTTCATAGCCGCGGCCTTGAGCTGTTCGGTACTCATTTTTTGAGCTTCGGCCTGAACATCTGTCATCGGTTTGCCTTCATCGGCTTTGCCGGCACAACCGGCCAATCCAACAGCAATACATACGGCACAAACAACAACTAATCCAATTTCAATCCTTTTCATCTTTGACTCTCCTAATAAAATAAAATACCCAGTTTACATAACAGCACAGACAAGATTCTTCGTCCACCTGCGGTGAACTCAGAATGACAGGACGCAACAAAGAAGCTCACAACGACAAGTCGTAACGACAAGACACAGGAAGCACGCAACGACAGGTCGCAATTTCAGAACTCCCGTACGGTTAAACATTATAATGGCATTTTAACCCAATCGCACCCTTATTTTTGACCCTATTTTTAAAGTCCTATAATATATGTTATGTTTCATTCAAGGAAACCTTTAAAACTGGTTATTTAATCAGGAATCGGCTTTCCGTGGTCAAAATGATGGTTTAGGCCTATCAGAGTCAATCAGAGCCGCTGGCGGCATAGTTTACTATATCACTTATTACATTCCAGCCTGCAAATGCCCTGTCTATCAGCCCCATATTCTGGAGAACCTCATTCAATGTATTCAGTGCCGAAGACGATTCAAAGTTTTCTGCAAGCCTCTGCTTGGTCGTTTTTAACGCCTCTATGAAATTGCTCCTGTTGCAATACAATAATGATGTTTTGTAATGCAGTTTGAGCAATTCATCTGAAATCCTTTTCTCGGCGTCAAGACAAGAAAGAGCTTTTGATTTGTCCTCTTTTTCCACATAACAGAAAGCCAACCGACTCAATGCCCTGTAGTGGGTCGTATTTTTGGCCGCAAGAGGCCTGAAGCACTCTGCCGCCTCATCATACATACCAATTTTCATATACAACAGACCGAGAGCATATAATAATGACTGATTGTCCGGATTCAGCCCGCATTGCTGCCTTAAATTCTCAAACATTATTTTAAAGCTGTTTTGGTTCTGGCGGTTGTCGGAAGTTTCTCCCGCACCGGCAGCGCAATATCGCAATCTTGCCGCTTCGGCAAACAATATGCAGCTATTCTGCTGGATTGTGGCTCCGAGCATTAGAGTGCCGTAGGCAGCGGTACTATCCGAGGTTTTCTGCTGTGCCAAGGCAAGACCGTAGTAGGCATCGACAATTTCATCGTTTATAGCTGCGGCTTTGTTAAACAGTTCGGCAGCAATCGACAGATTCCCGCCGGTGAGATGGAGGGAGCCAAGTTTTACAAAGCCCTGCAGCATATTTGGCTGAAGCCTTATGGCTTTTTCATATTGTACGATTGCCTCTGGAACATCTCCGTGCTGGGCCATAATATCGCCGAGCTGCAGATGGAGTTCCGCCGAGCCGGGCTGGTGTTCAAGCAGATCGTTTATGTGCTCAATCGCCTGTATATGC
>JAQTQF010000001.1 GCA_028712345.1 Phycisphaerae bacterium
AAAAACATCTTCGTCAGCATCAAAGTCTCCGTCTTCTTCCTGCCGTTTTTGCACCTCAGCCTCATCAAGAAGACTTATGCCCATCTCGTCAAGAGTCATAATAAGCCCTTCAAGGCGATTAGGAGAAATTGACTCGTCCGGCAGTTCATTGTTCATTTCCTCATAGGTTATAAAACCTTTTTTTTTGGCTTTTGCGATGATGAGCTTTATTTTTTCATCAATAATATCGCCGCTCTTTTTAATCTGCTCGGCTGTCGGCGGTATTATCGGCACCGGCCCTTTAGGCAACTCGACAACTTCCGCCGTTTCGACTTTAGTCTCAGACTTCTGTTCCGCTTTCTTTGAAGTTTTTTTTACTTTTGCTTCTGTTTTTTTCTTTGCCACAATCTTTTCCTATGAATCAAATATCTATAAAATTGTTAACTACTGCCTACTGTCTACTATTATCATATTGGCATAAAGCCCGGATTCCGCCTGTCAGGCTTTGTCTTAATCGAAGTTATCTTTCTTAATCTTTCATCATCAATTGTCTTTGACGCACTAATTTTTGGTTTCTTTCCCTTATATTCAGCAAGAGCATTCATTGCCCCGTTCAGTCTTTTCCGCAGCGTTTCGATATCCTGCCCGTTATCGCTCAATTCAACCACAACATCCGAAACATCCGTCGATTCGATTCGTGCCAGAAAATCAGAAAGAGAAAATTCCGCGCCCGGCCTAATCGTCCGGCTCAGCAGCACCCATATCTGCCGTAAAATCGGGTCTTCAAAATCATCTGCTTTGACCCTCTTTCCTGCTATTTCAAAAAACCTCGGCTCATTCAGCACCGCTTCTATTATTTCCCTTTGGGCCTTTGCGCCAAAATCGGCACCGGTCGCCACCTTCGCGACTTTTTGATTCTCAACCGTATTAATCGAAATCCTGTTTGCCGAAGCGCCTCTGCGTTCGATTTCTTTTCTTATAACCTCCGGCCGCATCTGCAATATCCTGCTTAGGCGATTGATTATCAGCCCTTGCGTTATCGCATCGACTGTTCCGCTGCTCATCGCCATTGAGACCGTTTTCAGAAAATCTTCAGTCGCTCGCCGGCGATCGATCAGGTTATCGCTTTTGCCTAATTTTTCGCTCAGTCTTTCCCAGCGGTACTGCATAACATCGGTAGCGTTTTGAATCAATCTCTTAAACGCTTCTGTCCCCGCCGCCAGAACATAATCGCACGGGTCTTTCCCCTGCGGCACTGATGCGAGCCGAATATCAATCTTCTCGGCAAGACATATTTCCAACGCCCTGTCGGCTGCCGTTGCGCCGGCAATATCGCTGTCGAAAATCAGAACTATATCCTTTGCAAAACGCCTCAGCAGTCTTGCGTGTCCTGCCGTAAAACTCGTACCAAGCGTTGCAACGACATTTTTACATTCAAACCGATGTGCCATGATAACATCGGTATAACCTTCGACAATTACGGCCGTGCCGGTCGAAACTATTTCGTGTCTGGCTTTGTCAAGTGCATAAACGCTGTTGCTCTTGTCAAAAATAACCGTCGCAGGCGAATTCATATACTTGGCAGGGTCATCGCCAAGCGTCCTGCCGCCGAAACCGATAACCCGCTGAGAAGAATCGATAATCGGAAACATAAGCCTGTTGCGAAACTTGTCATAAAGCCGTCCCTGCTCATTTTTTACTATCAAGCCGGACGCAAGCAAAAGCGAATCCGGAATTTTTTTCTGCCTGGCGGCAGTTAAAATATCGTCCCACTTTTCCGGAGCGAATCCGAGCGAAAATTCTCCAGCGGTTTTCTCCGGTATCTGCCTTTGCGCGATATAATCCCTGCAAATTTTGCCGCCCGCCGAATTCGCAAGATTTTTCCGCCAGTGCGTCAATGCCCAGCGATTAACTTTTTCAACATCCCCAGGATCAACATCGGAAGTCTTTTCGTCCCTCGGCTGAGTGCTGAAATTTATTTTAATGCCCGCCCTCTCGGCCAGTCTTTCAACTGCACGGATAAAGCTCAAGCCCTCTCGCATTTGGACGAATTTGATTACATCCCCGCCGGCACCGCAGGCAAAGCATTTGAAAATCTGCTTATCAGGATTGACATACATACTCGGCTTATGGTCGTCGTGGAAGGGACAAAGACCGGCCATCTCTCTGCCCTTGCGGACAAGATTGACATGTTCAGAGATAATCTCAACTATATCGTTGGCTCGTTGAACGCGAGTTATTATTCCGTGGTCCATTCTCATAAAAAAATCCGTTTACACTACGCCATCCCGATAATAGAGCCATCATTCTGACCCCTTAGGGGGAAGAATCTCGTCTTGAGACCCTTCGCTTCGCTCTCCTATGGAGTCCTCACGGACAGGGTGACAGTTTTAAGATAAATGTTTAGCCCTGTTACTATGGCAGGGTTATCCCTTTTAATACTAATAAAAATACCCGGCTGTACCGGGTATTCGGCTCTGTCTAAAAATTCCGAAAAACACAAGAGTATATGCATCTGCCTGCTCTAAAGTCAAGTCGCTGTCATAAACCCTGTTTATAACACTGCTAACGCCGGTTTGATATTCACACGACACCTGGTCAAGTAGGAAACAATTAAAGGCTTGTTCTCGCAAAACCGAGGATAAATCTTGTCATTGCGAGCCCGCCACAGGCGGACGAAGCAATCTCGTTTTTTGTCCGCTTAGGGATGGCTTACGCCAAAGCAATAATGAAGATTGCTTCGTCGTTTCACTCCTCGCAATGACATCTTTAAGAATGAAACTGCATCAAAAACCAACAGACGCCAAAAAGAACACATTAAATCCTCAAATTTTCATCTCAAATTTCCAATTCTTCCGTCCCATATTTACCTGACATACGCTCAGCAATCAGGTTTTTGAGAATTTTTTCAGATTTTTCAAATTTTGTTCGGTTTTTGTTAGGGTTTTTCTGTCCTCTATGCCGATATGAATGTTGCAATAAAAAAGGAAAGTGAGAAATGGAAAAATTCGACAGCTACCCAAACGACAAAAATTACCCGCTTTGCAGATTCGGCCCCGGCGGAAGTTTTATCTCCGATTGGCCCGCGGACAAAACGCGAACAACCGACCCTATCGGTAAAGTACTTCAGACAATCGCAAAATTCATCGGAACCGTAACCGATGAACTGCTCGCGGAAAACAAAACGGCGCAAAACGGATTTTGCCTGCCGGATGCGATACAATTAACTGATATGGAGGACGAAATTGATTTCAGCCAGTCAGATAAACCTGACGCCAAGACAACAGCAGTCGTTAAAACTGATAGCAGACTACCAAAAGAACAACTGCTATTCGATAACGATACAGGAATTGGCAAGCCTGCTGGGAACAAGCAGAACCACGGCGTTCGAACACATCGAAGGGTTAAGAGAAAAAGGCCTTCTTTCAGCACAGTCTGGCAGGGCTCGCTCTTTGAGCCTAACTTCGCTGGGCCGGCAACTGCTTGATTCGCAGAGCGGCACGGATGATTACGACATCGCAGAGCCGGACGGTATCCCCCTTCTCGGCAGAGTAGCTGCCGGTGTCCCCATTGAAGCGATAGAAAATACCGAGCATATCTCTTTAGCCTCTGAATTCGGAAATACACAGGATACATTCGCCCTTAAAGTCGCCGGCGACAGTATGACAGGCGACGGCATTTTCGACGGCGATTTGGTAATATGCAAACACACCCAAACGGCAGAAAACGGAAAAATGGTCGTTGCTATCGTCGATGACGAAAACGCAACGGTAAAAAGATTTTACAGAGAGACAGACAGAATCCGCCTTGAAGCTTCAAACCCCGCTTACGAGCCGATTTACACGCAGAATTGCACAATCACCGGCGTTGTCGTGGGAGTTATGAGAAGGATTTGAAAAAATCCTAAATTCTAATATCGAAATCCGAAACAAATTTAAAATCCTAATTTTCCAATGTTCAAAATGTTTGAAACATTTGAATTTTGGTAATTCGATATTGTTTCGAAATTCTGATTTAGTGCTTCGGATTTACGCGGACGAAAATGGTATTTGGGATTTAGCCCGCCGCCTGTCCCGCTCTGCCGGGGTTTTACGGCGGGTTATGTTTCAAACACGGATTTACACTGATAATTTTTTAAGTTCTTGTTCAATCCAATTTTTGGCGGTTTTTTCGTTTTTTTCAATTGCCATTTCAACGCCTTTTTTGGCAATTTCCAAAAGTTCTTTGGATTTTCGCCTTGCATCAAAGGATTGCCTGATTTTTCCCTGAATCTGGTTTTGAATCTTGTCGTTCAAAATTGGAATAACGATTTTTTTAATTTGGTCAGGCCGCCAATGCTTAATAATCGAACCGCCAGCATCTCTTTCTGCCTGCTCTTGAACAATTATCGAATTTAAGACAAGCGTTAAATAGTCCTCATTCACCCATTCATTTTTTAGTGTTAACCTCAATATACCGCCTGAAACAATCATTTGCTCCGGCTTGTCTTTAAGATAATAAGCAATTCCTGGCGTTGCGTCTTTGGAAAGCAGAATTTCCCCCTGTTTAAGCTGATGCTGCTTATTTTCATTGAAAAACTTTTCAGACAAACAAACAGGCTCGCCATTATCAATCCCAAGTTTGGAAAGATTGCTTACCCTTAGAAATGTTACTCCGTCATCTTGATATTCATCACTGCCCGGCTCAATAGATTTTTTCATACCAACAAGATTATCAAGTGTATCCCAGCCGCCTTTATATTTTTTTACAGCGTTCATTATCTGCTCATATTTCGGCTGAAAGTATTCAGCGTCAATCCTGCCGGATTGTTCCGTATCTGAATAATTTTTTATGAACGATAATTTATGTCTCGGCTTCCATTCCGTCAATCCCAATTCATCAAGCAATATCTGTTCAGCTTGAGAATAAAAGTTTTTTGATATATTTATTAGCGAATATGATTGATTGACAACATTTTCTACTTGATTTTGAAAATCCTCATTAAATATCGGTAATTTGAGATTTAATATGTTATTTTCATTAACAGATGGATACATTGTTGCCGTCGTAAATCTTACCAGTAAGTCTCTATAGATTGAAGTTTTGAATAAAACAAATAACACTTTAGGGTTTATTTTTTTTGCAGTCAATTTACAAAACCCCGTGCTTGCCACCAAATTTATTTTATCTTCAGATATAATAGAAACTGCATTCCTATTTGGCCGGACTGTCGATATAATAACATCATCTTTGTTAACAATTTTTCTTGCCCTTGATGGTGGTTTTCGGGCATCCAAAACTTCCGAATAATATTCACCTGTTGCCAAATTGATATTCGATATTTCTATATATTCAAATGTGCCAGTCTTTTTTGTGAATGTTTTATAAGAGTTGCTTACTAAATTACGCAAAAAATCATTAGGCTTACGATTTATCAAGTCTTCATAGCATAAATATATTGGTTGGTAAAATTCGGCATCAATCCTTGTTTCGCAATTCGCTCTATGAAATAAAACCGTCGAGACCCGCATTTATTCCTCTTTCTGAAAAGAAAGTTTTTCTCTTAATGCAAAATCTTCAAAGGCTTCTGCTATACCGCCAGGTAGTTCCCCATCATGATTATGCAAATCATGGTCAACTATCAAATGGCCTTGACTGTCGAGTTTGTTTTTGCCGTCCGGATTTTTCACAAAAACATAATCCCCTGAAGTATCTTTGCCGCCTTTTTCACTTACCGCGAAGAAAATCGGATAATCTTCTTTTTTAGGACAGAGTTTATCGTCCCACTTTTGTAAAAATAAAACGCTCGTCTTTGTTCCGGTGTGAGGCTTGAAGGTATTTTGATGAAGCCCGACAACCGCAAGTATCCTTGCCTTATCTGAAATAAAATCACGGATGGCCTTATCAGAAGTGTTATTAAACCTTCCCTGCGGCAAAACTATTACCATTCTTCCGCCTGGTTTTAGAAAATCAAGATTCCTTTCGACAAACAAAATGTCCCTGCCGACCTTGTTTTGCGGCCTTCCTTTTTTATTATAACCCAAATGGTATTTGTGAATTATCCTGCTTTCTTTTATATCGCCTGCAAACGGCGGATTGGCCATCAATATATCAAAATTAAAATGTTGGTTGCCGTTTTTCTTGTTTTTAAGTTTTTCAAGCCTCTTAAATCCTTTGCCGTAAGTTTCAACCCACTCTCTATCCGCTATTTTTTCGCCCCACCTTTCATAATCGAGTGTGTTTAAATGCAGAACATTCGTTTCGCCGTCTCCGGCAATCAAATTGAGAGTTCTTGCCACTCTTACAACTTTTTCGTCAAAATCTATGCCAAATATTTTTAGAACACTTTGTTTTTCCGATTCCGGGATTTCCTGATTGGCAAATAGATGGCCTGTAATGTGAAAAATCGTATGAACCGGAAAACCGCAACTGCCTGCGGCCGTATCTATCATATATTCACCCGGTTTTGGATTCAGCATTTTAACGCACATATCAATTACATGACGAGGCGTAAAATATTGCCCTTTTTCGCCCTTGCTGGATTTACCAACAAGATATTCAAAGGCTTCATCTATTACCTGCAAATTGGAGTTAAAAAGTTTTACCGTTTGAAGACGAGAAACGCATATTGGCGTATGAGACGGCGTTAATTCTATTTTTGCGTCTTCTGAAAAAACACCGGGCCATCTTTCCTTTGCTTCATTAAACAAATCCTGAATGTTTTTCTTTAAGTCAGTTTCAGTCTGACCGGAATTACGAAATTCAAGACAGCGAAAACCGCCGTCATCGAGGCTCTCAAGAGCTTCTTTAATTTTTTCAAAATCGCCTCTGTCTTTTAATTTCAGCTTTTTGTTAAGATAATTCTCAATAACGGCTTTATCGGCAGAACTTTTCGATTCGTCGTAAAGTTTGGTAAAAATCAGTTTAAAAACTTCTTCAAATACATCCACGCCCGCATTTGCAAGAACCTCGTCTTCCATATCCTGAATAATCTCTTTCAGGCTCTGTCTGTCGTTGGCGATTTTGTCTTTGATTATCAGGTCTTTTAAAGTAAATCGTTCCTTTACAATGTCTTTTATTGCCTGATGAATATTGGGAATATCGGTCAATTCACTAAAATAATTCGGGTCTATACGGTGATAATAAATTGCCTGTTGGCCGTTTGTCCATACGCCAAGAGGGGCGCCTGTTGCATGGCAATACGAATGAAGCTGTTTTTTCCCATCAAGAAGTTTTGGCTGTTTCAACTCTACTATAATATATTCGACCGTTGGCCGGTCTTTGTCGAAAATTACAATATCTGCCGATTTGGTTTGTCTGCCAAACTGTATAGGATGTTCGAGTTTTATTCTCTGTTTTGGATAGCCATAATCTTTCATCAGCTTAACGATATAAAGCTGCCTGACAATTTCTTCCGGTTTGAGTAAAATCTCTTTTTCTCTAATGATGCATTGAATATAAGGCTTATTTTTCTTAACGGTTATTTTTCGTTCAAGAGCTCTGATTTCCGACTCAGCAAAAAGAGACAGGTCATAACTTGAGTCTTTTAGAATTGCCGCTAATGTAAAATTGTTTTCGTCATTTGCCATTGGGTCTCCTGCGACGCGCAATAAAAAAGGGCACCGCTACATCGTGCTCAACTGAGGCCCGGCAAGGCCTAACGAGAAACACGCAAGCAGTGCCCGATTTGCCATAGGCAAACGGGCACCAACTTTTGTGCGTTTTCTCGTTTGAGAAACTTTGCCGGTTTCAGTTAAAACGCTAAAAATTAGTACCAAAACAATATTAACTTGTATTAGATTGGATTATAGGCATCGGCGTATAACAATCAAGATAAAATAACCCGTAAAATCAGCGTTAACTTGCCCGCCGCAGGCGGGTCAGGGTAAATCCGTGTCTAAAAATAGATTCCCGATCAGGTCGGGAATGACAATTTGTGTTTCTTCGTGTCTTCGTGCCTTGGTGGCTTGGTGGCTAACGGCTTCTAATAAGCTGGTTAGGGTCGTATTGAATCTGCGGGGCGATTGCTTTTAGGTCATTGATAAATCTTTTGCCGTCCGTCCAGTAGCCGGCGGTGGGTTTCAACTCGCCGCATTTGCTCACAAAATAGCTGTTAAGGCAGCCCATTAATTGTTCGCGCAGATACTTGCTTGTCATCGAGGCAAGGCAAACCGGCAGATGTTCGGCGTCGGCGCGAACGCAAAAATCTATTCTGACATTTTTATACGAAGTGCTGAGCTGATAACTGCTCAAATCATCCTGCTCGGCAAGAATTTTCAGTTCCATATCGCTGAACATTGTCCTGAGCTGGCGGGTATATCTCGTCCTTCCGCCCTGACGGTCGATAATAAAATGATAATTGCGATGCTGAGTGCTCTTTATAATTTCGTCAACGAGCCGGCAGACCGCCGTAAAAAGCACGGTCGATTTATTATTGACCTTCTGCACCATATCGTTGTAATATGCGACATCGAAACAAAAACTTTTCAGCGCCGCCAGCGTCATAGCATTTTTTTCAAGGTCTCTTGCAAAAGCGCTTGCGGAAATGGAAATATCATCGGCGTTAAACTTTATATGGCTGTTTTCCTTATGCCAGGGATATTGCGACAATCTACTATTGCAGTCGGGGCTGAGCATATTGACAAGTTCGGCAACAGAGGTCGGTGCTTTGCCGAGATATTGGAGACAGGCAAGAACGGTTTTTTCAAGATATGCTGTGCCGATCGCGGGCGTATAGGCTTTTTTGCTGTCGCAAATCAGGAGCCTGCCGGCTAAAGATTTCTTCTCCCCGCTGACCGAATCGCCCAGCAATTGCCACATCGGCTCTTTTATGCCGCCGGCAGGTATCGTAAAAGCGGCGGCAGATACGACTAAAGGACCGAGAATAGGCCCAAGCCCCGCCTCATCGATGCCAACCAGTACAGTATCGGTCAAAATCCCTTTCATCAATCCTTCCAGCTTCCTTTCAGGATTCATATTAAATTTCTACTTATGCCAAAGCAAACAAAAAGTGAGAGAAATCTTTAAAAGCCTGTCCTCACAAAAGCGGGAACGCGACCTGTCATTGCGAGTCCGCCGCAGACAGACGAAGCAATGACATTTTCATTCGCGGTCAAAAATTATTTTTCTCCGGCAGATTTCTGTACCAGATAAAATATAATCCTGCCAGACTTATCAGGAATATGACAAATGTAACAGCAAATGCCCTAAAGGAATGAACCATAAGCTGCATAGGAAGCAGGAACAAAGTGATTTGCCAGCCGAGCGCAAAAGGCAGCGCCATAATATCGTTCCGATGTTCTTTTTTCAGGTTTTTTTGGTCTTCCGGAGACAGCGTCTTAAACAATCTGCCCCAGAGGCCGAACGGCCGAGTCTTGTTATAGAAATTCGCCAGCACTTTTTCATCTGCCGGGCCGGAAAGATATGTTCCGATTATAGAGCCTATCAAACCCATCAACATCATCGCTATAAACTGAAACCGCTCATCAAGTCCCGGCCAGAAGATTCGCTGAACAATGGCGCCTATCATACCGGAGGCAATTCCCAACGCAAAACCGCTTCCGTTAAAACGCCACCAGTACAGCTTCAGCGCGCTTGGAACTATCATCCCTGCGCCAAGTCCCATCGTTATCCAGCCCCATATATCGTTAATACTCTCCACCGAATAGGCAAAGGCAAAGCCGACAGCGACAATTAAAATTACGAACAGCCAGGTAACACCGATGAGTTCCCTGTTCGATGAATTCGGCCTGATATACCGCTGATACATATCCCTGGTAAAATAACCTGCAGCGGTATTTACCGTAATATCAAAAGTTGACATCGATGCGGCAAGCAGAGCTACGAGAAACATTCCTCTCAGGCCTATCGGAATAGTCGTAAGCAATACCGAAGGAAGTATTACTTCAGGATTCACTGTACCTTCAAAACTAACCATCTGGAGTTTTGATGCCCAGTCGGCGCCGAGCAATTGTTTTAAAGATAAAACAAGCTCCTGCGAATACTGCTGAGGATGATGTATTATCCCGCTCAAAACCGTCGCCCAGTCAGCCTTTGAAACATTGCCGATATGAGATTTTATAAGCGCCGCAGCATCGTTCAATACGCCCTGGTTCGGAAACAAATCTTTGACTAAATACAATCCAAGAATTGCAAAAGCAAGCATAAGAGGCCATCGAAGCATTATGCAGCTAACCGTCAAAAATGTCTGCGTGCCGCATTCCCTGTCGTTTCTGGCGCCCAAATATTTCGGGTCATCGCCCCTGCCCATCCCATAAACTATATTGCGAATAAGATAAAACATCGCGAACATAAATAAATATCTGTAGCATTCATAGCCTTTAGGCATCGCGGTTTTCCAGTGCGGACTGGACTGTACCCATGAGCTGTTATTGGTAACCTCATAAGCCAGCACTGATATGGACTCCTGACTTGAGACCTTTAAAATAGCCATAGTAGATATGGCGATAACCGCCAGAATAACGATGCCGGCCTGGAAAAGGTCGGTGAACACGACACCGTAAAAGCCTGAAGCCATAGTATATATCGTTGCTACGCAAACTAAAATCAAAGCACAGGTAAACGGCTCAAAAGGCAAAAACATTGAAAGAAAAATACCTATGCCTTTTATCATATAGGTCAGCATTCCTATGGTCAAAGCAATCATCCCGAATGCCGAAAACAGCCTGGCAAATTGTCCGCCGGTGCCACCGCCAAACCGGAATATCATCCACTCGGCTCCGGTTATACACCGGCTTCGCCGATACCATTTGCCCGTCCATAGCATTATGACCGCCGCGATAAGCACCGCGCCGCCCCGGAATTCTATGAAGAGTCCGCGCGGGCCGAGCAGAAAAAGAAACGATGTGATTATCATTGTGCCGGTAACATCGAGCCAGGCGGCCATACCGGTTATGCCCAGCGCCCACCACGGCAAACTCCGGCCGGCAAGAAAATAATCTTCGAGACTTGCCGAGGCTCTTTTTTGAAGATAAAGCCCCATTCCGATAAGGATTGAAAAATATATAACTATTACCGTATAATCGACAAAGTTCAGACTGCTCACAATTTGCTCCTTTCTCATCTATAATTACAAGCAGAAGCTAAAATTTTGTTATTTTTCCATCGGGTAAGTAAGACCCCATTGCGCCCGAACACGGTCCATCGTTTTCATCATCGCGATGCTCGTACTCAGAGGCATAATGGAGCTTTCGGTTTTTCCGCTGCGCAGGTGCTGCATAACTTCGACGGCCTGATAATTGTAGCCGTTGCCAACCATTTCAAATTTGATTTCCTTCTCATCGGCCTGACCTGCCTTAACGATTATCCTCTCGGCATGCCAGAAATTAGGCAGTATCCTGATGTAGCCGTCAGTGCCGTAGATAGCCGCTTCATTGACGGCTTGCGTACGAACAGCATAGGTAAGGACAGCCATAGCACCGTTGTCATAACCGAAAATCATCGCCCCCTGCTCATCAACGCCGGTTTGGCCTATATGAGCCATACTGTTGATGCGCACAGGCTCTCGCCCGTAAGCCATCTGAGCTATTGCAATATCGTAAACACCGACATCGAGTAATGCCCCGCCGCCAAGGACAGGATTAAGAAGTCTGCTCTGTGGATCCCACTGGCAGCGAAAGCCGAAAGTTGATTGCACCAGACGAATTTCACCAATAGCACCGGAAGTTATGAGTCTGCGAACCTCGGTTATGGCAGGCAGAAAATATGTCCACATTGCTTCCATCAGAAACAATTTATTTTTCTTTGCGCAGGCGACCATCTGCATAACCTCTGAACTATTCATCGCAAACGGTTTTTCGCAGAGTACCGCTTTGCCGCCAGCAAGAGATGCAAGTGTATCACTGACATGCATCGGGTGCGGAGTGCCTATATATATAACATCAACATCTTCATCGGCGGCTATTGCCTCGGCGCCGATGTGGCGATGCGGAACATTGAACTCTTCGCCGAATTTATCAGCAGACCCCTTTGTTCGCGATGCAACAGCAACGAGTTGGGCATCGGCAAGCACGCCAAGACCGCGAGCAAAATGATGTGATATTGCTCCGGTACCGATAATTCCCCATCGTATTTTGTCAGCCATTGAAGAACCTTTCACCGTTACATTTTTTGTTTTCGTTTTATTTCTCTCTGTGTGTTGCGAATAAGTTTCGCATAGACAGCTTTTTCGACCAGTCTCAGTAAACCGAGCTGCTGAGCAATAACCGCAAACCAGGCGTCTTTACCAATAATATAATGATTCCTCGGCCTTGAGGTCTGCATAATTTTGACAATTTTGTCGGCAACTACCTGCGGATTGCCTGCCTTGGGAATGACCTCCTTCATCATCATCCTCAGAAAACCTCTGTTAAGCTCGAACATCGGCGAATTTCTATCGTGGAAATTTTCAGTAAGATAGGCGTTATTACCGATGACCTCGGTTTTGAAGTAGCCCGGCTCAACTGAAACAACTTTGATATTGAACGGCTTAAGCTCCAGTCTTATTGAACGGGAAAAACCAATCAACCCGTGCTTTGCCGCACCGTAGGCCGCATTGAACAGATGACCAACCCTGCCAGCCAGCGATGCGATATTGATTATCAGGCCGAAATGTCTTTCTATCATCTCCGGCACAACCTCACGAGTTAGATTTACCGCACCAAAATAATCGGTCTCAAAGACGCTGCGCATCTCGGAATCGGTTATATTAAGAAATGAGCCGCCCATAAGAATTCCGGCATTGTTGACAAGAATATCGAATGGGCCGTACCGCCGGACAACTGTTTTGATACTTTGAGGAACTGTTACATCAAGCTCGGCGATTTCGGCATTAACATTTGCCGCGTCAAGTGCGAGTCTAAGGTCCACATCTTTATCGAGATTGCGCATCGTTGCAACGACATCAAAACCCGCCTTTGCGGCAGAGACCGCCGTCAATAAACCAAATCCGCTCGAACAGCCGGTAATTAATACCTTTTTTCTTTTCGTTTCCATAGTCAGATGTTAACGGTTTATCGAATTAAATCAATAGCTATAAAGATAATCGCCAGCTAAGCAAAACAGTATTTACTTGCCGCAAACATTATCTACTAAAACATAACTCCTTAAAATAAAACAAGTTAAGAGTATTTTATTTTTTAGGCTTGCAAACTCAGCCTAAATCATTATACTTACTGGACTTTAAGACTTTAAGTAAATCGTAATTGATTCGGAGCATAGTGCTATGGCACGAGTATGTCATTTTTTGGGCAAAAAAACGGTTAGCGGACGCACCATCGCAAGACGCGGTAAAGCAAAATACCTCGGCGGAGTTGGTATAAAGACGACCGGTATTACAAAACGCAAATTCAAGCCTAATATCCAAAAAGTCCGTGCCGTCATTGACGGCAAGATATGCAAAATCAAGGTATCTACCAAGGCAATCAAGATGGGACTGATTCAAAAACCAATGAAAAGAGATTACAAGCCCGTCGAGGCATAAAATAATTACACAAGGAAGATAGAGATTGAAAGGCGAGATTTTACGATCCCGCCTTTTTTATTTTAGGGATAGCTTTAAGGTTGTCTTTTTTTAAAATCCGCAAGTCTCGGTTTTATTTCATCCTTTATTATGTCAAACTGCCGCTTGTCGATTCCGAGCTGTTTTAAGTAGGATACGATTATTTTTTTCTCAATCTGCTGAATCGTATTGTCGTAATAGGCGACCATAAGCATATCCTCAAAATTCCTTATCCGCTCGGAAAAACGGGCGGAAAATTTAACCTCAAAACCCTCCGCCATAGACATATCCAGAGCCTTTCTTGTCTCAAGATAGCCGGCGCCGATACCCTTTGCGATTTCCTGAAGCAGATAATCCTCCTCAACCTCAAATCGCCCGTCGCAGCAAGCTAAATAATACACATTCGCCAAATACTGTATCTGTTCCGCCTGTGTCATATCTTATATCCTCAAAGTTTATTTCCGCACCACGGACAATAATGCCATTTGGCCTTTATTTTTTCGCCGCACTTAAGACAAGCCCCGGCATCGGTTGTCGCATCAAACGGAGTATGCCAAACAAATTCGGCCCTGTCAAATAAACCGGCCGAGCCAAGAGTTAGGGTTAGCTTATCCCTCGTTGAGCTGTCAATTATACTTTTGCCGGCAGAATCGTTCAAATCAAAAACAAGAAAATACATATTGGCCGCAGAGGCATTGCCTCCGGTCATCGCCGCTTTTATCGATTCAAGTTTTGCCGAAAGCTCCTGCGGTACAGAGGCAAGCGGTTTAAGTTTCGCCGATGTACTGCTCTCTAAAATCGCTCTGCCGGTAATCTCATCCTGCGAAGCGAAGATGTGTCTGTCCTGGCGATCAATTGAGCATTGAACCATAAAAATCAGATACGATTTTAAAATGGAAATGTCAGTTGTCTTTTTATCTTTGCCGCCTACCGCGTTGGCGTTAAATTCAAAAGGAAGCCAGATGGCTGATTGAGTCTGGCGGTCATTGACATTGATAATAGTTATCTCCTTGATGAATTCGCCGAGGTCAATATTATGCTTCGTTGTCCAGCCGGCTGCAGAAAACCAGCAAACTGGCATAACGATAGAAAACAGTATATATAACAGCTTGAATCGCGTTAAAACAGGTTTCATAATCGGTATCCTTTGTTAAAAAAACAGCTTGGGAATTTCGTATTTTTAGTATCCTTTTATCGCCATAAGACCCCCAATTTTTAACCTATTTTGCCTTTCTTTGCCAGTATAAATGGTTATCATATATTTTAAAATTTATCTGAAAAAAGTTTAATCTTTTTAATGTTGGTGCGTCGATATTCCCTGTAGGTTGAGCAGTGAAAAAAGATGGCTCGAGTGACCTAAAAGGTCAAGGTTAGCTGGACCTGTCTTGCCCATCTCGGTGCGATCGTTGCAAGGCTGATGGTAAACAGGACAACTCAGGCGAAACGCTAAAACGCAAAAGAAAAGAGCCATAAAACAAAAGGCAGAGCGGTCGGATTCGCTCTGCCGTTTTTATTGGTATTTAGTGTTTTGGTTAGCCCCGCCATCACCATGGCGGGGTTCTTTATCTCCTTATCTCCCTTATATCTTCTCAAAAGTAAAGCTGCGGCTATCGGCGTCGATTTTTATGGCATCGCCCTCAGCAAATTTGCCCTGCAGCAATTCGGCGGCAAGTTTATTCTCAAGTCGCTGCTGAATCACCCGTTTCAAAGGTCTTGCGCCAAAAGCAGGGTCATATCCTTCATCTATCAATTGTTTTTTAGCATTTTCGGTAAACTCAATATTTATATGCCTATCGTGCAATCGCTGAGCCAATCGTGAAAGCTGAATTTCGACAATCTTTTCGAGGTCGTCTCTGCTTAGCGTATTAAAGACGATGCTTTCGTCAATCCTGTTGAGAAACTCCGGCTTAAAATAATTTTTCAAAACTTCTTTTACATGGGCTTCGATTTCCCAATCTGCCCCCTGCTCGGCGGCAAGTTTTAAAATCTGCTCGCCGGCAATATTACTGGTCATTATTATCACGGTGTTTTTAAAATCAACCGTTCTGCCCTGCCCATCAGTCAGTCGGCCATCGTCAAAAATCTGAAGCATAACATTGAACACATCGGGATGAGCTTTTTCAATTTCATCGAGAAGCACCACCGAATACGGTTTCCTGCGCACCGCCTCGGTAAGTCTGCCGCCCTGCTCGAATCCAATGTATCCGGGCGGAGCGCCTATAAGACGGGCAACGCTGTGCTGCTCCATAAACTCGCTCATATCAACGCGAACCATCGCATTTGAGTCATTGAAAAGAAATTCCGCCAATGCCCTTGAAAGCTCTGTTTTGCCGACGCCGGTCGGGCCGAGGAACAAAAATACGCCTATCGGCCTGTCTGCATCGCCGAGTCCCGCGCGGTTTCGCCGAACAGCATTACACAATGCGCCGACAGCTTCATTCTGCCCAATGACTCGTTTATGAATCTGCTCTTCCATCTTCAGCAGTTTATCTTTTTCGCCCGCCAGCAATCTCGATACCGGTACACCCGTCCACTTTGAAACAATCTGGGCGATATGTTCATCGGTAACTTCATTGCGAATCATCTTGCCCGCATCGCTTTGGGCAAGCTGCTGTTCCTTATCTTTAAGCTGTTTGTCAAGTTCGGCAATCGTACTGTATTTGAGTCTTGCCGCCGTTTCAAGGTCGCCTTTCCGCTGGGCCTGCTCGAACTCGGTTTGCGCCTGTTCAATTTTTCCCTTAAGCTGTTTTATGGCATTTATGTCGGCCTTTTCGCTTTCCCATTTTGCGCTGAGATTCTTATCCTGCGATGAAAGTTCGACAATCTGCTTTTCAAGATTTTCAAGTCGCTTTTTGCTGGCCGAATCCGATTCCTTTTTCAACGCCTGTTTTTCAATTTGAAGCTGCATTGTTTTTCTGCGAATATCGTCAAGCTCGGCAGGCAGAGAATCGTTTTCAATTCTTAGTTTCGAGGCCGCTTCATCAATCAAATCAATCGCCTTGTCCGGCAGCCATCTGTCGGATATATATCTATTGGACAGCGTCGCAGCGGCAACAAGAGCGCCATCGGTAATTCTTACGCCGTGATGAGTATCATATCGAGCCTTGAGCCCGCGAAGAATCGCAATGGTTTCCCCAACGCTTGGCGGGTCAACCATAATCGGCTGGAATCTTCTTTCCAGTGCGGCGTCTTTTTCGACATTCTTGCGGTATTCGTCAATCGTCGTTGCGCCGATGCACCGCAGTTCGCCTCGCGCGAGCGACGGCTTGAGCAGATTGCCCGCATCAACGGAACCTTCAGCCTTTCCTGCGCCGACTATCGTGTGCATTTCGTCAATAAATAATATTATTCCGCCGTCAGAAGCGATAACTTCCTTTAGAACGGCTTTGAATCTGTCCTCAAATTCTCCGCGGAATTTAGTACCTGCAATCAAAGCGCCCATATCAAGAGCGATAACCTTTTTGTTTTTCAACCCCGTCGGAACATCGCCTGCGACAATCCTCTGGGCGAGACCTTCGACGATTGCCGTTTTACCCACTCCCGGCTCGCCTATGAGAACGGGGTTGTTTTTTGTCCGCCGATTCAATACCTGCATACATCGTCTAATTTCCTCGTCTCTGCCGATGACGGGGTCGAGCTTTCCTGTCCGGGCAAGTTCGATAAAGTCTATTCCGTATCGTTCAAGAGCCTTGTACTTACCTTCAGGATTGGAGTCGGTTACTTTTGAGTCGCCGCGGATTTGCTTTAGCGCCTTTTCAACCTGTTCGGGCTTGATGGAATTGACACTTAAAATTTCCTTTGCCGCGCTGTTTACCGAAGCGAGCGAAATGAAAAGATGTTCGACGCTGAGATACTCATCGCCCATTTTATCCGCACGGTTCTGCGCATCGAGTACAATCTGGTTGAATTCAGGCGAAGGCATAATCATCGCCCCGACATTTCCGCTCGGCAGTCTGCCGATTTCGCCTTGGCTCATTTCTTTTACGCGTCCGACATTTGCGCCGATGGCCTTGAGTATCATAACAACGATACCTTCATCGTCAGCCAAAACAGCACTTAACAGATGCAAAGGCGAAAGAACCGTATTCGATTTGGCCATAGCTATCTGCTGTGCGGTAGCCAGAGCTTCCTGAGCTTTTAATGTAAATTTGTCAAACTGCATAGCGTTTCCTTTCCTTGTTCCTATCCTCTAAAGGGCAAAGGGCGTGCCGGAAACAGCCTAAAAACACAACCTCTTAATTGACAGGTAATTATAAAAATACACCAAAGAGCCAATATGCCAGTTTGGCAGTTTGCCCCTTAAAAAACCAGACTTAAAAACAGCATCAATGCCCCGATAACCGCCGCTGTAAATGTTATCTGACTGGCTTTGTTATACCTCGCGAAGCCCGGATGAGTGTCCTCGAACTCCCAGTAAATATCGTCAAAGTCGGATTCATTCGGCGGACGGAGTTTGAGTTTCACATAGATATGAGCAGCAACTGAAATAATAAAAAGCAGGCTGCCGATGGATAATAAAACAATTCTCATAAATTCAATGTTATCGCGCCGCATAGCGGACGGCAACATTTTTTCAACCAAATTTAGAGGACTATCTTCTTCCCTTTTTATTTCTGTCCTTGTGCCCTTTTTTGCCGAATTTACGCTTCTTGTCTTTGTCTTTATGTTTTTTGAATTTTTCCTTTTTGGTTTCCTGCTTTTCAACCTGTCCGGCAATCGGCAATACATTTAATTGTCTTGCGGCAAGATTAACAGACACGATTTTTACCTTCAAAGGCATACCGATATGAAACATTCTGCCGTTGCGCGTGCCGTAAACACATTGAGCCTGATGGTCGTAAACAAATCTGTCCGTTCCAAGCTGCTCAAGCGGGATAAGGCCTTCGACACCGAACTTTGTGCACTGAACAAAAATACCGAAATTCGTAAGACCTGATATAACGGTATCAAGTGTTTCTCCGAGGCGATTCTGCATAAACTGTAAAATCAGAACTGTTTTAAGGTCGTCCTCCGCCTCCTCGGCTCTGCGGTCGGTAAAACTAAGATGATTGCCTGTTTCGACAAGCTCAGCATTGCTTAAAACATTCTGCTCATTTATAGTCTTGTCCCTGATATATATTTCCAGCAGCCTGTGTATCAGCAAATCAGCGTATCGGCGAATCGGAGAAGTAAAATGCGTATAGTGCCGGCTGGCAAGAGCAAAATGGCCGATATTCAGCGGCGAATACTCGGCGCGGGCAAGAGAGCGAAGAACATAAACATTCACCGCATAGGCGGCAGGCTTATCCCTGACCTTATTAATAACATCCTGCAAATCGTATATGTCCGGATTTTTCGGCACCGAAACGCCGAACATCTTAATCGTTTTCGCGAGGCTCTGTAAGCTAAGCGAATCGGGATCGGGATGAATTCTTCTTATAAACGGGATATTCAGCCCGTTTAGAAGGCTCCCCACCGCTTCATTGGCCTCGACCATAAACATTTCTATAATCGTATGCGGCCAGCTTGTGTCGGCTGGATGAGCGTCAACTACTCTGCCGGCCTTGTCAAAGACAAGCTCGGTCTCAGGCAAATCGAGATGAAGCATCCCGGCCGTTCTGCGGCGGGACTCTATTAACCTTGCGAGAAAATCCATATCCTTTAAAAGCGAAACCGCCTCGGCAGATTTCTCAGTTTTTTTACCCTTCAAAATATTATCGGCTTCGGTGTATGTAAGTCTTGCCGACGAGCAAATAATGCTTTCGGCAAAAGTTGTCTTTACGATATTAGCGGATTTGTCATAAGTTATGAAAGCCGATTTCGCAAGACGCTTCTGGCCGGGCTGAAGACTGCAAACGCCATTGCTCAAAACTTCCGGCAGCATAGGAATTACAAGGCCCGGCAGATAAACGCTGTTGCCTCGCTCCTTAGCTTCAATATCAAGAGGCGAATCCTGCCGCACAAAATAACTGACATCGGCTATATGAATGCCAAGCGTAAATGTGTCATCAGGATTCCTGTCAATGCTTATTGCATCGTCGAAATCCTTCGCGTCTTGGGGGTCGATGGTTATGATGGTTTTGCCGGTCAAATCGAGTCTGTTTTTAATATGCGAGGGGTTAAAATTCTTCGATGCCTCGGAGGCGGCCTTGATGCATTTTTCGTCAAACGCACCCGGCAGAGAGAATCTCCTTATAACCGCTTCGGTCTCGGCTTTATATGTTCCGCCTTTGCCAAGCAATTCAATGATGACGCCTCGCGCATAATTCTGCTCCGTAGGATATGTAATTACTTCCACCACGGCCTTGTCGCCCGGTTGAGCGCCTTTTGCGCCAACATCGTCAAGTTCGACCGGCTCGGTGAATTTGCCGTCAGGCAGTAGATAATAGAAATCTCCCTTTTGAGTTACAGTGCCGACAAAGCGGTCATTTGCCCGCCGAACTATTTCAATGATTTTCCCGCTGCACCTGCCCTGTCCGTCGCGCTGGGATTTTTTCAGGACCTCCGCGACAACGCTGTCGCCAGTCATCGCGTCTGCGGTTTTTCCTGCGGGAATAAACAAATCGCCGTGATTATTCGACTCCGTCGGCGTAACAAACCCGAAGCCTTTTGTCGTACCCCTGAATGTGCCGTAAACTGTACCTGCCGCCGGCGGGAATGAAACAAGGTTCTTCGAGCCGATGATAACCAGCCCCTCGCTGCGAAGCTGAGCAAAGGCCTTCTTGAAATCGTCAAGCTCATCTGGCTTAATACCAAGCGATTTAGCAAATACCGCGGGTTGAACGGGCCTGTAATCGCGATGGCGAAGATGGCTGATGATTTTCTTTTTAAATACTTCCATGTAACCGCCCATAATAAAAAAACAGCGACAACGGATTATCAAAATCACTCTTGCGCTGTTTATTTATAAAATTCGCCCGAAAATCCAAAGATAAGATTATTAACCCTTCTGCTTGGCAAGTCTTTTTGCCATACGGGATTTAATTCTCGCAGCTTTGTTTTTATGCATCGTGTTTGTAACGGAAAGTTTATCGACTTTTTTGACAAGTTTCTTATACTGCTCTGCGGCAATTTTCTTGTCGCCGCCCTTTAACGCCTCGTCAAAATCCTTCAATTGCGTCTTAATCACGCTTTTCCGTGCGCGATTGATTACTCTCTTTTTCGTGTTCTGCCTTACTCTTTTTTTGGCGGATAATGAATGTGCCATTTTTACTCCTGAAAAATCTTCTATAATTCTACTTTTTCGCCTTAAAGTTATTCATACGGTAACTATTGCCCGCTGCTTGTT
>JAQTQF010000156.1 GCA_028712345.1 Phycisphaerae bacterium
AGTGCAGAGGACTTTATCATCAGATTCTTTAGGCTCGAAGCAAAGGGCTTTGAGAATATCGACGGCTTTTTGTTTTGGTACTTCTATTCCGAGCAATTTATTCAATCTGGAAAATCTCAGTTCAACTTTTTTCTGCTGCGGTTTTGCCGGGTAGGCATCGACGATGCCTTCGACGATTTTTCCGCCTGCCGTCTCGACAATTAACTGTGCGGTTCTTTGGCTTGCCCAATCGATTTTTTCGATATCGACAATTCTTTCAAACCGATATGCGGCATCACTTGGCAGAGCCAGTTTTCGTGATGTACTTCTTACGCTGAGAGGATTGAAGGAGGCCTCTTCGAGGAGGATATTTTTTGTTGAGTTGCTTACTTCGGTATCGAGTCCTCCCATTACGCCAGCGATGGCGACCGGTTTTTGCGAGTCGGCGATGACGAGCATTTGCGTATCGAGTTTGCATTCTGTGCCGTCGATGCTTTTGATTTTTTCGCCCGGCTTTGCCTTGCGGACGATAATTTTAGCCCCCTTTATTTTGTCGTAATCGAAGGCGTGCGGCGGCTGGCCTGTTTCCATCATCGCGTAATTTGTCGCATCGACAACATTGTTGACACTGCGGAGGCCGACGGCAGTGAGCCTTTTGGTCATCCAGTCCGGCGAGGGGGCGATTTTTACGCCCTGGATTATTCTTGCAGTGTATCTGTCGCAGAGTTGAGGCTCTGCTATTTCGACGGCAACGAGAGCGCTTATGTCTTTTTTGACAGTTTCGTATTTGATTTGGGGCAGTTTTAGTTCCTGGCCGGTTGCGGCGGCTATTTCACGGGCTACGCCTATGTGGCCGAGACAGTCGCCTCGGTTGCTGGTAACCTCAAGGTCGATGACGGTGTCGTCGCCTATTTGTTCTATGCCTTCGTTTGGAAAGCCAAGATTGCTGAGCATTTCTGCAAGTTGGGCGGCAGTTTGGGTGATTTGAACATAATCTTTGAGCCAGTTAAGTGAGATTTTCATTGTAATATCCAAAAATTAAACCGGCTCACACTCTACCCCGCAAAGCGGCATAAGTCAATGATTTACAATTGACAATTCGGGCAAGTGGGGTGATAATTGGGGGCGAGAATTCTTGTCGGAGACGAATTATGTTATTTAGAAAAACGGATTTTTTGGCCCTGGCCTTAGTTTTTGGGGCGGCCTGCCTTATTACCGGATGTGTTGAGAGGAAGATATCCATTTCGACTGAGCCTGACGGTGCACTTATATTGCTTAATGATGAGGAAATCGGCACCTCGCCTGTGACGGTTGGGTTTGAATGGTATGGCGATTACAGCGTTGTAATTTCCAAGGACGGCTATCAGACTCTCAAGACTCATCAGAATTTGCCAAGGCCGATGAGTGACAGGTTTCCGTTAGACCTTTTTGCGGATATGTTTTCGTCGAGAATTGACGAATATAAATGGCAGTTTAAACTTGAGCCGTTGCAGCCGATTGATAAAGCCGAATTGATAAAGTCAGCGGTCAGTCTTAAGAAAGAAGCCTTGACGCCGCCGGAAGATAAAAAGCCGGCCAAGAAGAAAAAATAGATGCGCAAAGGCGGGGGGTGGTATTTGAAATTCTTCTTCGGCAAAAGTTCTAATCGCGTCTGAAGGAGCAGAAAGCTCTGTCGCTTTCCCAGACGGTTACGGAATCCAGTTTGGCTGAATCGAATTTGCCAGCAAGGCAGTTGAAAGCGAATTCTGCGATATTTTCCACGGTGGGATTGACTGTTGCAAAATGTTCAATGTCGGCGTTGAGATTTTTATGGTCAACGATGCTGATGAAATGTTTTTGAACGGCGGTTTCAAATTCGCCGGCTTTGACCGCTCCATTACTGTCGCGGCTCTGTTTAATTGTTACCTCGATAATGTAATTGTGGCCGTGGCCGGTGGGGTTGGCGCATTTGCCGAAGGTATCGTAATTCTGCTCGTTGCTGAATTTTTTGTTCCATAGAGTATGGCTTGCGGCGAAATCAAATTTCTCAGAAAAGTAAAGCATATTTCCGTCCCTTTCCTTTATGCCGAGTTTTCTTGCGGGGGCAAGTTCAACAGTAAGATTATTTATTTTTGCCGGTGTGAATTCATTTTCAATCGCAATCCAAATCGTGCTTAATAATTGTCCGATTTGTTCGAAGGTTATCTGCTCTTTGAGGACGAATTTATCTTTTACAAATTCCTCAAAAATATTTACGGCTTTAGCCCTTACTATTCTGTCTATGTCGGTAACATTAACGACGAAGCCAGTATCGGCATCGATGCGGCCGATCAATTCGACCCAAAGGGCGAAATATAGCGCCAGGGTATCTGCGCCGGGTTTTGCGTAATAGGAATTGGCTCCAACTTGCCCAGCAGCGGCAAAAGGGTCAACCGCAAACCTGATTTGTCTTGCAAGTTTATGCATTTGATTGATTATTCTCTGCCATTGTGCATAAGACTGAGCACCTCGGCTCTGCTGCGGGGGTCTTTTTTGAATATGCCGCGAAGCGCGCTTGTAACCATAGTAGAGCCGGGCTTCTTTATTCCGCGGATTGTCATACAGCTATGCGACGCTTCGAGTACTACGGCGACACCCTGCGGCTTGAGGTGTTCGTTCAGGAAATCGGCAATTTGTGCGGTAAGTCTTTCCTGCACCTGGAGCCTTTTGGCGAAGCAGTCAACGATTCGGGCCAGTTTGCTGACGCCGATAACGAAATCGGCAGGCAGATAGGCAACATTAGCTTTGCCGATAAAGGGCATCATATGATGTTCGCACATACTGTAAAAAGGTATGTCGCGGAGAAAAACGACTTCGTCACATTTTTCTCTGAAGACGCTCTTTACAAATTCGGTTGGGTCTTCGCGGTCGCCTGCGAGCAGCTCGGTGTACATACTCGCCACTCTTTTTGGAGTAAGTTTTAAACCTTCTCTGTTCGGGTCCTCGCCGACGGATTCGAGAATGTCCTTTATCGCTTTTTCAATTCTTTCAATATCTATTTTCGGTTTTTCGAGCATTTTATTACCTTCTTTATTTTTGGCTTCTCAAAAATTCGGTCAGGAGTCTTACGCCGAAACCGATAGAGCCTGGCTCGGCATATTTTTTAATCGGTTCGGAGGCGTCCATTGTCGGGGCGATGTCAAGATGCGCCCAAACGGCGGGTTTGGCAAATTCGCCGAGGAAAGCCGCTGCGCTGCAGGCTCCGCCCCATTTAGAGCCGATATTCTTCATATCGGCAATTTTCCCTTTTATCTCGTCGGCATATTCCTGTCCGTAAGGTAAAGACCAAACCGGCTCGCCGCTGTCTTTAGCGGCCTGTTCTATGCTTTTTGCAAGTTTTTCGTTATTGCTGAAAAGTCCGGCTTTGTGCTTGCCCAGCGCCACGACGCAGGCACCGGTTAGCGTCGCAAGGTCGATTATGGTTTTGCATTTCAAAGTTTTGGCCAAATGTATGCCGTCGCACAGGACGATTCTTCCTTCGGCGTCGGTGTTTAAAATCTCTACGGTTTTTCCGCTGTAAGTTGTGATGATGTCGCCGGGCAGGTAGCTTCCGCCGTCAGGTCTGTTCTCGGCGGCACAAATTATTCCGTAAAGGGCGACGGGCAGTTTTAATCTTGCGGCAATTTCCATCGTCATCAGGACGGCGGCTCCGCCGGTCATATCGTATTTCATTTCGTGCATATCGGAAGCGGGTTTTAAACTTATTCCGCCGGAGTCGAATGTTATGGCCTTGCCGACGAGCGCAAGCGGCTCGGTTTTCTTTTTGCCTTTAGGCGCGTATTTTAGAATTATCAATCTTGGTTTGTGAGTTGCGCCCCGGCCGACGGCGTTCAGGCCGCCTATTTTTTTCGCGGCAAGTTTTTTATCATCGTAGATTGTGCAGCTAAGGCCTTTGACCGCTCCGGCAATCTTGCGGGCGGCGGCGGCAAATTCTGACGGGTACAATATGTTGCCGGGCCGATTGCAGAGGGTTCTGGCGAAGTTTTGCGCCTTTGCGATTATCTGGCCGATTTTGATTCCTTTGCTTAGTTTCGTTACGGCCGACTGGCTGTCGGATGCGATTGTCGCTGAAAGGACACCGCTGCGGCCGTCGGAGGACTGGGTAACAAATTCATCGTATCTGTAACCGCCGAAGTGGATGCCTTCGGCGAGGGTCTGGCCGAGTTTCTCAAAATCGGCGTTCGATTTTTCATCGTTCAGAAAAATCGCCAGAGTTTTTGCCTTTATATTGACCGCCTCGAAAGCGGCCTTTGCGGCGGCTCGGCGGAAAGTTTCTGAATCGGCCTGCTTCTTTTCGCCGAGGCCTATAAGCAGAAGTCTTTCAGCGGCAATCTTGCCGTGAGTGTAAAGGAAAATGCTGCTGCCAGCGGCGGCTTTAAAGTCGCCAATTTTTTTAAGCCTGCTTATAGCGCCGGCCAGTTTGGCATCCAGCGAATCAAGGGACGCTGATTTTTTGACATCGCTGAAAACACCAATAGCCGCGACATCGGTTTTTACCCTTGCAATATCCGCTTTTTTCGCCTTTACATCGATTTTTATTATTTGTTTTGCCATTTTAACTCCTTAATAGCCACTAAGACACGAAGACATCCGCCGTCGCCAAGGCTATGGCGGACAAGCAGAGTTCACAGAGATATATTTAACACAAACTAATTTAGCCGTCCTCCTTCGCTAAAGCTTCGGAGGACAGGCAGATTTAATAGAACTATATTTTAACCGCGGATTACGCAGATTTCACGGATTTTATTTTGCCACGAATGAACCCGCCTTCGCTATTAGCTTCGTCGGGCAGACACGAATTAACACAGGCG
>JAQTQF010000157.1 GCA_028712345.1 Phycisphaerae bacterium
TGGACAAGCAATGCCATCTGTTCATCCTGCTGGTCAAGTCCCCGCTGCAAACGATATGCAAGCGCATCTTCGTCCATAGTGCTTGCATACACCCTTCGCACGGCTTCTTCAAATTCGGAATATCGCTGTGCAGGGTCGCCCTGATTTACAAGAAACAGACTTTCATACTTCCCGGCAAAGGCGTTACCAAAGGAATCTTCAAGCAGACTGCTCGAACGAACGATAATCGGAGACTGGCCGAAATACTCTATTATTTCCTGGAACCGCTCGCGAATCTGATCTGGGAATTTGCCTCGCAGTAGGTTTTCCCTTATTTCAGGGGCTACTCCAAAGTAGCCTTCTTTTGTTTTCTGCTTCATAAGCAGCTTCCACCAGTTATTTTCAACTATATAGCTGTAAAATACATCCGAGCCGATATAGAACGAATCGTGGGACTCGGAATACTGATTCCAATCGAAAGATTTATCATCTGACAGGATTTTCTGCGCAAGAAGCATACCGGCCGCTTTACCGCCAATGAAACCGCTGCCAATTAATCTGCTTTTGATGTTTATCAGGTCTTCAAGAGAAAAACTGTCTTCAGCTAATTGCGAAATTCTCTTTTCCCGCCCAATCATTACCCTGCAAAGTTCTCGCACAAGCTCTTTGGCTTCTTTAGACTCCGGCGGAGTTTGTGCCATACCGGCCGCTTTAATAAACAGACGGTCCCAGTGGTCAAGAAATCTTGCCGAACCGTCCGGAGATTTTTGAGAAATGTGACTTAAAATTTTACTTGTATCGACGCTGCTTATTACTGGTGTGAATTCTTCACCCTGCTGCAAATGCGGCAGGAACATTGTAGGCGAATATCGTTTCCATACTTTCAGCGGATGGACATAAAAATTTTTGTCGAAATGATAAACATCAAGCAGCAGCTGGGTTGTTTCGCGAATGCGGGCGACAGTCTGGAAAGAATGATGATTTCGCAATATGGCAAAATAAGCGATTGTGTCCAATTCGTAGAGATAGGGACAGGTTACCATAAAGAAATTTCCAACCATCAAATCCGTCGCCCAGGCGCTTAACAGGTCGGAAAGGCAGTCAAATATGTAATAGGCCTCGATTCCATGGTGAGAAATTATCGTGTGAACCTGCGTCGAAAAACTCTCGAATCCAGTTTTGGCATCGAGCTGATATACTGTTATGGCAGGCTGATTTTCTACAAGAGGCTTGTGCTGGGCAAACCGCATATACACGATGTTTCGTTTGTCTTCGAGAGCCTTGTTTACATAAGGTATAACAAAATTACTATAGTCTTCTATGCTGTCAACCTGCCAGACGACATTGTCTCCCTTTTTCAAATCGCAGATAATCTTGTCCAGTCCTTTAAGACCCGTACTTGCCCATACCGTCATAATTTACCTTTCGCTTTACCATATCGCTTAGGGTCAATGCCTAATTCTTTGACTTTATACCGGATAATTCTTGCGGTGGTATTTAAATCCCGTGATGAGGCAGCCAAATTACCGTTGCACCTTTTAAGCGAGTCTATAATCAAATCCCGTTCAAACAAACTCGTTCTTTCTGTCAATGAACCGACCCCAATTGTGCCGGAGGCATCTGATGTTTGCAGTGTTGGCGGCAGATGATAGCCGTGTATAACACCGTCGCCGCTTAAAAGCACCGCCCTTTCGATGCAATTTTCGAGTTCCCGCACATTGCCCGGCCAGTGATACGCAACCATCATATTTATTGCCGGTGTACTGATTCGTCGAATATCTTTGTTCATCTTCTTGGCGTATCGCTCGGTAAAAAAATCTGCCAGCAGAAGAATATCGTCTTTACGGTCGCGCAAAGGAGGCAGTAATATCGGAAACACATTTATTCTATAATACAGGTCCTGCCGAAAAGTTCCTTTATCCACCGCTTTTTCGAGGTCGCAGTTCGTGGCCGTGATAATTCGGGCATTGGTCTTTAATGTCTGGTTGCTGCCGACCCGTTCAAATTCTCTTTCCTGAAGCAGACGAAGCAGCTTTACCTGAATAGTGGGAGAAAAATCGCCTATTTCGTCAAGAAATATGGTGCCGTCGTTTGCATCTTCAAGTCGGCCTTTTCGGGTTTGTGTTGCTCCGGTAAAAGCGCCCTTCTCGTGACCAAACAATTCGCTTTCCAGCAGGTTTTCATTCAGAGCGGCACAGTTAATTTTTACGAAAGAACCCTTGCTTCTCGGACTGGAGAAATGAATGGCGTGGGCAACCAGTTCTTTGCCCGTGCCGGATTGGCCGCGTATAAGTACGGTAGTCTCGGCGGCGGCGACCTGGTGGATTTGACGATATACATCGCGCATAGCGTTGGAATTACCTATTATATTTTCGGGACGAAACCTGTCCTCCAGCTCGTAGCGTAATTTCAGGTTCTCGTCTTCAAGCTGCCTGCGACCGATTGCAGCCTGACGGCGAGATCTTAAATCGTTTGTAATTATACTTGCCACAATGGTCAGAATTCTCATCTCCTCTTCGAGCGGAGCGTTTTCTTCAAAAGGTCTGTCAACCGAAATCGTTCCGATGGTGTCGCTGTCGATTGAAATAGGAACGCAGATAAAACTCAAGTCCTGCTTCGTAACATTCCATCTTTCAAAACGGTTCAGAAAGAGAGGTTCCTGCGATACTTTCCGAACAATTATCGGCTTGCCGGTCTGCATAACCTTTCCGGTTACGCCTTCCCCAATTCGGTATGTAATTTTTCGGCTTTGCCTCTGTGAAAGATTGTGAGCGGCTTCAATTTTAATCTCGTCACCGTCCAGCGACAGAAGCGTGATTGTGCCCCTGGCCAGGCCGAGGTTTTTGTCCAATATATTCAAAACCGAGGCAAGGGCCTCCTGTTGGCGTGCCCCGGCAGCCAATATCTGACTGACCTCATATAGGGTCTCAAGCTGTGTAGTACTTTGCGAAATAGTCATTTTCTTGTCCATTTCCTTAAAAAAGCCTTCTTTAGTAACTATCCCAATACTGTCACCCTGAGTCCGCCGAAAGCGGACGAAAGGTCTGGACAAAGAAAAAACGAGATTCTTCGTTCGCCTGCGGCGAATTCAGAATGACAATTCGCGTCTCGAGACAGTTTCTTAGTACTATGCAACATAATTGTAACATAGCTTAATATAAGTGCAAAATGTTTTTTAAGGCTAAAAATTGCAGGCGTAAAATTAAGTGAGCTAACTATAACTAAACAAGAAGGATACAATCAATATGGCTATATGAGGCGTTTGTCTCGATAAAACTGTATATATCTGGATGCCATTCAATCTAAAACGACAAATTTGTTACAGTTCTTACAAAAACTACAATATTGTAGCGTAAAACCAGCTATCAAATCTCTTTAGATAAAACATAAATGCTTTACTAATAATTGGTTATGATTTAGCAAATAGGCTGGCACAGCGTTTGCTAAATATATACTGTATTTTTAGTAAATCGGCTAAGTCGGAAAGATTTTAAAATGAAAATTGTACATTGCGTGATTATGAGTGTTGCGGTTTTGATGGTTTGCGGCAATTCATCGGTTTTGGCGGCTGAAAAGGTGAATTTTGGATTTACCGCTGATTTTTACGGTAAATATGTCTGGCGCGGACAGAATATTAATGATGATCCTGTATTTCAGCCGGGCATCTCGGCCGGTTACAAAGGTTTTACACTTAGCCTTTGGGGCAATATGGATATGACAAATTACGGTTCAAACAGCGGTGAATTCAGCGAGTATGACCTGGCGATTGATTACAGCGGTAAATTCAGCGAAGAAAGCAAGGTTAGTTATTCGGTGGGAGTGATTCATTATCATTTCCCAAGTGCCTCGGACATTGATACGACCGAAATTTACTGGGGTCTTAGTTTCGATGTCCCGCTGAACCCTGCCATTAAGGTTTATCACGGTCTTGGAAACGAAAACGGTATGTATGCAAACTTCAGTCTGTCGCATACATTCGAGAATGTTCTGAAAATAACCGACAGCATTACGGGCAACTTGGAGCTCGGAGCTTCCATCGGCTGGGCAAACAGTACATACAACAAAGATTATTGGGGTATTGATGATTCTCGGCTGAATGATTTGGCCTTTACGATTGCTCTGCCAATCGATTTGGGCAATGGGTGGACAGTCCAGCCAAGCTTGAATTATGTAACGCTTGTCGATGGGAAAATTCGTGATTCCGATGCGTACAGTACATCCAGTGACTATTTATTTGCCGGGGTCAGTATTGGCAAAAGTTTTTAACGAAAGTTTATGAGAGGGTATCAAAATGAAAATATCAGGTTTTTTATTTATTGGTTTAATAGTGTTGAGCTTTGCATCCGGGCCGGTATTTGCCGAATCAAACACCGTCGGCGCAATGGATAGTATAACTAAGCTTACTCAAGGCCTGGATACCGTATGGGTTTTGCTCGGCGCGTTTCTGGTCTTTTTTATGCAGGCCGGTTTCGGAATGGTCGAGGCGGGCTTTATCAGGGCCAAGAATACCTGCAATATATTGACCAAGAACTTTTTGGATTTTTGTATGGCATCGCTGGCCTTTTTTCTAATCGGTTATGCTTTGATGTTTGGCGACGGCAATAGTTTTACGGGGCTGAAAGGGTGGTGCCTGTTTGGTCTTGAACCGGCAGTAAACGGGATACCGTTATACGCGTTCTGGCTGTTCCAGGCGGCATTTTGCGGGGCGGCGGCGACAATTGTTGCCGGCGGAATGGCTGAGCGGATGAGATTCCCTGCGTATCTGATTTATTCTTTTTTGATATCGGCTTTTATTTACCCGGTTATCGGCCACT
>JAQTQF010000158.1 GCA_028712345.1 Phycisphaerae bacterium
GGAGCAGGATTATTCTATGGGCCCGAACAAACGCAGTCCGAAGCGGCTGTTTTTTTACCGCCCGCAGATGTTCGTCCTGCCGGATAAGGAATATATCATTAACGATAAACCCGTCATCGCCAGACGAAGCGTCAAGGTATTCAATGTCGGCGCCATCAGTATCCAGATTCGCATCCCATTCGAGGTTGCCAGTCTTGAAGACCTTGTACCGTTCCACAATATCGAATTAAGCGGCGCAAGCATTAAAGATGAAATGACCCGTCTGGCGGAGGAAGTCTATCTGGAGCTAAAGCCTTATTGTATTCGTCAGGTATCAAATTTGAATCAGGCTGAAGACTATACAGTCTTTTGTCTCGACCAGTTGCCCGCGTCCTCGGATGGGGCGACCGCCGAAGACTGGCTCAAGAAGAATAGATTGAAAATCGCAGGAGTGCTTACAGAGGAACAGGATGCCGCGAATCTTTCCAAGCAGGAAGCGGCTGAATCCACCGAACAGTATTTGAGTTATTATACAAATGATTTAGTGGTGATTGACTGGGACGCTGCTTTAGTTGTCGGCGAATTGGGTAGTTTGAATGAAATTCTGCATATAATGGAATTGTCAAATGTTCAGCTTGTCGAATTGGGAGCTTATGACCAGATTCTCGACAGTTCGCTTGAGACAGCTTATCGCGACCTTACACAGCGGTCGCGCGTCAAACGGCAGGTGCAGCAGAATCTGAGAGAAATAAGAATCGACACTGCCCGGCTTAGCGATGAGATGCTGAATATAACGAAATTTTTCGGCGACTGGTATTTGGCCAGCATTTACAGAAAGATTTCTGCAAGATTTCATCTTGCCGATTGGCACGGGATTATCAAGGAAAAGCTTAAGGCTCTGGCCGACCTTTATCAGATTCTCCAGCAGGACTGGGTAAATTTCCTGATGGTGCTGCTGGAAGTAACGATTGTTCTATTATTCGTTATAGACCTCGTTCTGCTGCTGGCAACAGCACATTGACATAAAAATAAAAATTATATGAAAGAGAAATTATGAAGGTGCTTGTTCTTTACGATTATCCGCCTTCTCCGGGCGGTCTGGCGACACAGGGCGATTTACTTTACAGGGGCCTGAAGGAAATGGGTGTCGATGTCTATCCTGTAAACTTTGAATCAGCTCAGGAAAAAGAATGGTACTACCGCTGGTTTAAGCCGGATGCGGTAGTCGGTATCGGCTACTGGGGGCATACGCCTCATCTTGTAATGCATCCTCAGCGTTACGGCGTAACACCGGTTCCATGGCTCGTTGCGGACGGCTATATTGCCAATTACAGAGAGATACTCGAATCTCTGCCGCTGATACTTGTAACTTCCGAATGGGTCAAAAAAGTTTATATCCGTGACGGCCTGAGCGGAAATAATATCGAAGTTCTGCCCGTCGGCTGCGATACGGATTCGTTCCGCCCTTACGATAAAAAAGACCCTAAAGTAGCCGCCATTCGTCAGGCGATTGGCGTCTCCGAAGATGAGATGATGATACTAACTATCGGCGGCGATGCTGCATCGAAGGGCGCACAGGAAGTCATGCAGGCTCTTGCACTGATTGACAACAAGGCACCGGCGTGGAAATATGTCTGCAAGGTCTGGCCTCAGCCGCGAACAGAACAGCAGAACCTTTCGGATTTGCAGCTCGCCACTCAGCTTGGTATCGAAAAAAAGGTGATTTATACCACCAACCGAATCTCAAGAAATTTTATGCCCTATCTTATTGATGCCTGTGATATTTATGCCGCCCCTTCAAGACTTGAAGGTTTTGGAATGATTCAGGTCGAGGCAAACGCCTGTGAAAAACCTGTTGTCAGCATTAACGCTATGGGGCTGCTCGACACGATGATTCAGGGCAAGACCGCTTATCTTGCCGATGTCGCGCAGGAAATAACCATCCGCGAAACGATAGTAGGAACCGAATCCGGCTTCCAGCCCGGCAGTAAAGTCGTCTTCAAAGAGCCTCGCGTTGTCGATTACCGCGCCAGCATACACGACATCGCAAAATATCTGCTTGAACTTATGAATAATCCTGATTTGTGCAGAAAAATGGGCGCTGCGGGCAGAGAAAGAGTGGTCGAGAATTTTAATTATAAAGTCGTCGCGAAAAAGTTTGTCGATATTGTTCAAAAAAGACTCGGTGTAAATTGATGGACAAGAAAGACGCTAAACTGATTGCTCAGGCAAAGGCCGCAGCATTGAAGGTTTTGCTTCATAATAATCACGGCACATATCACGGCCTGCCGCGAACCGCAGGATGGGGCTATCCTGAGCCTTATACTCGTGATTTGATGATTTGCTCGCTCGGTGTTCTGGCAAGCGGCGAAGAAAAACTTATGAAAACTCTTAAGCGCGTGCTCGAAAAACTTGCGGCCAACCAAAGCCCGCACGGCCATATTCCCTCGCTTGTTCACGACAAAGAAGACCGCGGCGCAAGTGATGCTACTCCGCTGTTCCTTATGGGCATCGGTCTGTATCGCAAGGCAACCGGAGATGAGCCTTTCCTCCAAGAGGCCGCTGAAAAATCTCTTACCTGGATGAAATATCAAAGTCCGTCCGACAGAGTTATCGTCGCCCAATTGCCGACAAGCGACTGGCGCGACGAACAATGGGTTCTTGGCTATGGTCTTTATGTCAATACGATTGTCTATGCCTATCTAAGACTTTTCGGTCTGCACGAAAAAGCAGATGGTCTTCGAGAAGAAATGGGCAGATTCGCCATCACCGGCGAAAGGCAGCATCGCCATGTCCACGAAGGCCTTGTGCTCAAATACAAACCGTATTACGCCCTGTGGTCGTATAAGGTGCACAAAAGTGAACGATTCGATTTGCTCGGCAATTCTCTTGCGATACTTACAGGCATAGCGTCCAAAACCCGCGCAAAAGAAATTGTAATATGGATAGAGACTGAATGTAAAAATCTCAAAGCCAATGAAAACCTTGCGGTTGACCTGCCGCCGAATTTTTTCCCGTATATAAGACCTGACGAACCCGACTGGCGACCGCGATACGCAAAATACAACCAGCCGGGCGAATACCACAACGGCGGGGTCTGGCCTTTTATCTGCGGATTTTATATCGCCGCCTTAATCGCCGCGGGCAGATACAGATTGGCCGAGAAAAAACTTATCGCTCTTACACATTTAGTCCGCAAAAGCAGAGTCGCAGAGGTTGACTTCGGCTTTAATGAATGGCACAGGGCACAGGACGGCGCGGCTTGCGGCGAAGACTGGCAAAGCTGGTCGGCTGCGATGTATCTTTATGCCGTTAATTGCGTTGAAACAAGAAAGACGCCGTTCTTTGACGAAATAAGAAAAACAGGGTTTACAGAGCCGCGAATATAAATGAGCGGTATTTAAATTCAGGAAATTTGCTATGGCTATTAATATTCGAATGGTAGGAACATATCCGCCGAGAAGGTGCGGCATCGGAACTTTCAGCAGAGACCTCGCAAACGCTCTTGAGCATTTTACCGGCGAAATAGGACACATCAGAGTCGCCGCGATTGACAAGGATAAACTTCCTTATCACATACCGGTCGATTTAATTATAAATCAATACGAACCGCAATCGTGGAAATACGCGATAGGCGATATTATTACCCGCGCAAAGGAAAGCGAAAACAGAACTGTCGTACTTCTTCAGCACGAGTACGGCCTTGACCCTGACGATGAAGGTAATGACGGTCGCGGCAGAAATTATGTTAATATGGCAAAGGCGTTCACTGAAAAAGGCCTTGCGACAATGGTTTATCTGCATACTGTTCTGGACCAGCCCGATGAGTACCAGAAAAAAACCATACAGGATTTGGCCCGTTACAGCAGCGGCCTGATTGTAACAACCGAAAGCGCTATTCAGATTCTCGAATCACCTACTTACGGCATCGAACACTCGAAGGTTAAACACATAGACCACGGAATAAGAATGTCGCAGCCGTCACAATTTGACCGTCTGGCCATAAAGGACAGAATCGGCCTGAAGGGGCGTTTCCTGATAACCACCATAGGACTTTTGTCTCCCGACAAGGGCATCCAGTTCGGCATCAGGGGGATGGGCTGCTTTCTTGCAGAGTCCTGCACGCCGGAGCAGCGAAATTCAATCGTATATCTTATCGCAGGTCAGTGCCATCCGGATTTTGTCAAGGCTGATAACGGCGAGCCCTACCGGAAGTATCAGCAGATGCTCAATCAGGCTCTTGAAGAGGCAAAAGTGAAATGGTGCAAAGTAAATTCACTTACGAATATCGAGTTTGAAAAATTCGATGTTATTTTCCTCGATACATTTATCGACGAGAAAATGCTGCTCGAACTCTACGGCGCAACAAATGTAATGCTTCTGCCTTACTTGAATATGCAGCAGATTTCCAGCGGTATTCTTGCCGATACATTAGGTTCGGGCAGAATCGCCATAGCGACAAAATTCCGTTACGCGATGGAGCTTATTCATTCGAACAAAAAATGCCCGCCCGGCCTTGTCTTCGGCAGACACGCCAGAGGTATTCTTGTTGACCCCGGCGAAGAAAGCGTTGACCAGATTGCCGAGGCGATTGATTATCTGGTTTTCAATCAGTCAAAAAGACTGCTGATGGAAAAACAGGCTCATCAGCGAGGCTATCAGATGAGCTGGGACAATACCGCATGGGGATTGCTCCAGCATATAGAGTTCCTCTCGGAAGAACACAAAATCCAACACGGCCGAGGCGTTAAATTCAGAAGGGAAAAACCGTCAGTTTATCAA
>JAQTQF010000159.1 GCA_028712345.1 Phycisphaerae bacterium
GGAAAAATTTCGTGAAAATATAGCTGTCCGGCAGCAGCGTGCGCTGCTCGTCGGGGCGGTGTTCAGAAATACATATTATGACAATTTGGCTGAGCTGGTTGCGCTGGTCGAAAGTGCAGGGGCGGTAATCGTTGACAGGATTCAGCAGAAAGTCAATACCATTCATCCTGCGACTTATATCGGAAGCGGAAAGGCTGAATATATCCGGCAGAGAGCGAAAGCAAGCAAAGCCAATGTGATTATTTTCGATAACGATTTGTCGCCGGGGCAGATTCGCGGACTTGAGGAAATCATCGGCGTAAAAGTCATCGACAGAAGTGAGCTGATTCTCGATATTTTCGCAAGCAGGGCGAGAACAAAACAAGCGAAGCTGCAAGTCGAACTTGCCCAGCTCGAATATACATATCCGAGACTTACAAGAATGTGGGGGCATCTCGATACCGTAACCGGCGCAGCAGGCGGACCATCGGCCGGTGCGGTCGGTGCTATCGGTACTCGCGGAACTGGTGAAAAGCAGCTTGAAATAGACAGGAGGCTTGTAAATAAAAAAATTACCGAATTAAAAAAAGAGCTTGTGGAAATTGACGAACGGAGAGTCCGAGAGATAGATGCGAGAAGAGGATTGTTTAAAATCTGCTTAGTCGGTTATACCAACGCGGGAAAGAGCACGCTGATGAACGCTCTGACCGATGCGGGCGTTTATGTTGAGGACAGGCTCTTTGCGACGCTTGATACGAGGACAAGGCAATGGATTCTTGAAGGTTCTAAAAAGGTTTTGCTCAGCGACACGGTCGGATTCGTAAAGAATCTGCCTCATCAGCTTGTCGCATCGTTCAAGGCTACTCTTGAGGAGGCGGTTAACGCGGATTTGCTTCTTCATATTGTTGATGTTTCAAGCCCCGAAGCGCACGAGCAGGCTGAAAACGCAAAAAAAGTGCTCGATGAAATCGGATGCAAAGACAAGAACGCGCTCGTTCTGCTCAACAAGGCTGATGTTGTCGCGAAGAATTCGCAGCTTGAACTGCTGGGAACGATTTATCCCGATTCTATATGCATATCCGCAAAGACGGGAATGAATCTCGATTTGCTCAGGGAAAAAGTAATTGAAATTTATGTCGGCCAGCGTGCTGTTTTCAGAATCACCATAAATGCCGGGGATGGAAAAACGCAAAATCACATCGAATCGGCTACGAATGTAATCAACCGTTATTATGGCGATGATACGGTTATAATGGATGTCAGTGTCGGCAAGAATCAATTGGCCGAGCTGCAGCGTCTCGGGCCGATTAAAATCGAGCAGATAGATATATACGAATAAGTAGCTGTCTCAAAACTGTTACCTTGAGTCCATTTGCTATGCTCAGGATAAATTTCACGAATGGTCTGGACAGTGGAAATACGAGATTCTTCCCCCTAAGGGGTCAGAATGACGGTTTTTATATCTTTTTGAACAGAGTATTAGAGTTACATATTAGCATTGTGAAATTTGATTGAAAAAGTGTTAATCTTCTGGTTTAATGGCGGCTATGAAAAATATATCGATTATCGGCGATGGAGCGATGGGCAGCGTTTGTGCTATGCTGCTTTGTGAAAAGGGCTGCGCTGTTCGTATGTGGGGTTATGACTCGAAACAGCTTGCCGAGATTCAGAGGAAAAGAGAGAATGTTAAGTTTTTGCCGGGCTATAAACTGCCGGACAGTCTAATTTTTGAAGCAAGGGATTCTGAGATTTTCAAAAATGCCGATTTAATTTTGTCGGCGGTTCCCTGTCAGTATATGCGGAGCGTATTCGGCAGACTTAAAAATCATTTCGACATTTCCGTGCCGATAGTATCGGTAACAAAGGGAATCGAAAACGGCTCATTGCTTCGCCCCAGCCAGATACTTTCCGATGTGATTGGGAGTAATGTTAAGGTTGTAGTTTTGAGCGGGCCGACGATAGCTGATGAGCTGATAAGAAAACTTCCGGCGACGGCGACGGCGGCGTGTGAGGACGAACAGCTTGCCAAGATTGTGCAGGAGATTTTTACCACACCCAGTTTAAGGGTTTATCGAAATACCGATATAATCGGAGTCGAACTTGCAGGGGCGATGAAAAATGTCATTGCTATCGCGGCAGGTATCGTTGACGGTATTAAGGCGGGAGATAACGCAAAGGCGGCGCTTTTGTGTAGGGGATTAGCGGAGATTACAAGGCTTGGGCTTGCACTTGGAGCGAAGGAGCAAACCTTCTCCGGTTTGAGCGGATTGGGCGATTTAGTAACCACCTGTATCTCGCCGACGGGCAGGAACAGGAGTTTTGGTCAGAGGATAGGAATGGGGCAAAATGTTAAACAGGCAATCGAAGCTACGGTATCTGTTGTCGAGGGGGCGGCAACCTGCAAATCCGTGGTGGAATTGGCTAAACAGCACCATATAGATATGCCGATAACAGAAGCGGTACACGAAATACTCTTCTGCGGAAAAGCCGTTTCAGCAGCTATTGAAGAGCTTATGAGACGAAAACTGAAGGCGGAATAATAATTTAATAGAGTCTGTTTTTCCTCAAAGTTGTAGACATCTGTTGGGGGTGTTTTTTTAGGACATAAGCCATTTATTTGCGGTTTGCGTTCTATATTCTATACTTTTATACGGCGGAGATTTTCTCCGCGAGTGGTCCCGCTGTTTAGTTTTGGGGGTCTTAAATTTAAATATGTTGCTTAATTTTCGATCACAGAAGATTTGTCCGATAGGAGTGGAAATTACCGAGAAGTTTGTGCGTATGGCACAGATAGGGTTATCGGACGGACAGGTAAAACTTGTTGCGGGCGGCAGTGAAGCTTTGCCCGAAGGCATCGAGCCTTACAGCGGACGGTGGCAGAGATGTACGATCGAAGCGGTTAGAAGTATTTATTCGTCGGCTCCGTTTAAATCCAGAAATGTTATAACGGCAATGCTTTGTGCGGATATATACAGCAAGGAAATAAAAAAGAAATCAGCGGCCGGTCAGCCTGCCGGGGTTTTTATGGACGCCGAGATAGAAAAACTTCTGCCTTTCCAAAGTCAGGGCGCTATGGTCAGACATATTGTTCTTAATGAAAACAATAACTCCGCGGCAGAAAAGAATATTCTGACTTTGGCGGCAGAGAAGTTTAAGGTTGAAAGGCATCTGGCGATTTTTGAAAAGGCCGGCTTGAATGTCAGGGCAATTACCGTATGGCCCGTTATTCTTGTAAACAGTTATATGAATTTTTTCGGAAGAAGGAAAACAGATTCGGATGCGGTTGTTATGCTGCTCAATGCGACCCAGACCGAGTGTAATGCCGTTATCTGCAGAGACCATAATATTCTCTTTGCAAGAACTATACCGCACGGAATAAATTCGCTTGGTCAAAGCAGCGGTGGTGAGAAACTTGTCAGTCAGATAGAAGCCTGTATCAGATATTTTCAAAGTACCGACAGGACATCTGACATAGAAAAAATATTATTATTCGCCAATGAAAGTATGGAGCACAATCTTATAGAATGCGTGCTGACGGTCGCTAAAAAACATACGGTTTCGGCTCATATTGGCGATGTGCTCAAAGCGGTGGCGAACAATGATTTATTCAGACGCGGCATTGACGCAAGAGATGCCCAAAGTGACTGGACTACTGCATTTGGGCTGAGTCTGTCGTACGAAAAGGGTATGGGTATCTGATATGGTCAGAATAGATTTTGTGCCGAATGATTATATTGAGCGGAAAGAGTCGCACAGGGCGAACTTTTTCTATCTTGCGCTTCTGGTTTTGACGGTGGCGGCAATAGCCGGCGCGTTCGGTGTTATCAAATTCCGTCAGCATACCGTTGACGGGGAGGCAAAGGCGGTTGATATAAGAATGTCGGCTGTTCAGCAGTCAATAAAACAGCTCGAGCAGATTCATATAAAAAGACAGGAAATGATGGAGACGGCGATGCTGACGGCCGAACTGATTGAACCGGCGCCGAGAAGTGTTATTATTGCGCTGCTGACCAATTTTTTACCTGATAATGTTTCGCTGCTGAGGATTGAAATGATACAGAAGAAAGTTTCACCAGGTTCCCTGGTTCAGCAGGCTAAAAGCAAGTATGAAGCCATCAAAGCGGCGGCGGCTCAAAACTCACAGGGACAAAATTATATTACCGAGCTCGAAATAGAGGGCTTGGCCGCGAGCGATATAGGCGTAGCCGATTATATTGCCGTATTGAGTAATTCGGCAGTACTCGAAAATGTTTGTTTAGTGCAGTCAAAGCAGATGGATTCGACCAGGACAAGTTACAGGGAATTCAAACTGACCGCGCAGATTCGCAGGGATTTTACGATTAACGACCAGGATGTTGAAAAAATCCGTCATTACCGAAATATAAAGAATATGTCAAAGCTTTAAAAATGAACAGTACTTTTAGAAAATTTATTTCCTTTTTTGCAATTGTCGCTTTGGCATGGTTTGCGTATGTCTATATGATAAAACCGGCTAATGCCTCCATCGCGCAGCAGAGAAGTCAGATAAACGATAAGCTGGCAAAACTTAATGAGCTGGAGCGACTAAGCACCGTGGCTGACGATGCGGGCAAACAGCTTTCAAGGCTTGCCGAAGCGGTAAAATTTTTCCACGACAAGCTGCCTCCTGAAAGTGAAATACATAAGGTGCTGCAAAGCATCACACTGATTGCTCAAAAACAGGGACTCGTCTGCGGTACAATTAGGGCATTGAAAGCAAAAAACTGCAACGGCTATA
>JAQTQF010000160.1 GCA_028712345.1 Phycisphaerae bacterium
TTCAATAGCGGCAGCCGGGCTGCTTCTTCCGTTTGCTTCGAGCGCAGAGGTTCAGCGGCAGGGCTGCAACGAAACACTTGCGGCTAAACTTGCCTGCGACCTTACCGAGCAAATTATCGCAACGGATTTCGACCAGATAGTCCCTGTTTACGGCAGTTATTCCGAATCGCAGGGGCAGGTAAAAAACGCGGCCGGCGTGGTTTTTACCGATACGATGTATGCCAATTTCAGCAGGACGGCTTCCTGCGTATATGTCTATATGCCTCAACAGGGAAATTACGGAACCCCCAATTTTGTAAAAATAACGGTCGGCGTCTATTACAACGGTTCTAAACTTGTAGAAGTCGTAAGGCTTAAAGCAAAATGAACGATAGCCACAGAGGACATCCGCTGTCGCCAAGGCTATGGCGGACAAGCAGAGGACACAGAGATATAAAAAAATATGAAAAAGATAATTTTTCAAAATAAAGGTTTTACGCTTGCTGAAGTGCTTATGGCGGTATGGGTTATGAGCATAATCCTGGCGGCGGTGGCTACATTATCATTTGCTCTGAGTTCAGCGAATGATTCCGCCGATGACACGAGTGATATTCAAAGCAAAGTCAGATACACCACAATCCGGCTGGGCGATTTGATAAAAAACAGTAAATTGATTTGCTATAATTTCGGTACTGAACTGGCTGTCTGGCGGGCTGACGACAACGGCGACAGCAAAATTAACGGCGGAGAGCTTGTCTATATTGAAACGGGCGGAAGTAATAATTGTATAAAAATTCTTGAATTCAAGCCGACAGGAGGTGTAGCTGAAGTTTCGCTACTGTTGACCTGGATCACAGACGGGTCGGTTAAGTCGTGGTTCAAAAGTAATTGTCCATTTAACTATACAACTCTTATAGATAATTGCAGCTATGCGACTTTTACGACCGATACTGCGGCGCCTTTTTCCAAAAAGGTTAGTCTGTTTTTCGGTATCGGCCAAAACGGCATAATTCAGAATTATCAGTTAAATACATATCTGCGATGCCAGGCCGATAGCCTTCTCAGTGCGGGCGGACAGATAGTTTCTGATGATGATTTATGATGAGATATTCTGAAAAACATAATCGTGCCAAGGGAGTGGCGTTGATAATAATACTGGTTCTTGTTACAGCTATAACTGTTATTGGGCTGGGATTTATTGTCAGAGGTGATACGGAGCTGCTATTCGGTCAGAATATGGAACTCAAGGCGAATATGGACTATCTTTCCGAGTCGGGTCTTGCGCACGGGAAGGGTATGCTGCTCGCTCCGCAGGATACGGCGGGTGAGTTCTGGGCTGGTGCAAACAATAATCAATTGGTCTCCGGAAGCAGCGATTATTATGATGTAACGGTTTCAAGGATTCCGGCCATATCTAATCTCGATTTTCAGATTGCTTCCAAGGCATACAGGATGCAAAATGGTTCTAAAATCGCCAGCAACAACCTTACTGCTCAGGTCAGATTTGATCCTGATATAGCTTTATGGTTAGAGAGAGGAGCTGTGTTTTATCCGTGTATGAATATAACGGGAGATGTTCACTGCGATGGAATCTTAAACAACAGCGGTACGATAGACGGCGATTGTTTTGTAGATTCATTGACTGGAACATTGCCGAGCGGCGCCGTTAAAAACACAGCTCTTTTGCCGATAGGCAGTCCTGAGATTAACTGTACTTATCTGACTTCTAATTTTTCGACGAGTATGATTACAGGTGATAATCTGAGAGACAAAGTTTTGACCGGTTCGGAGGTTTATTATAGAGAGGGTGATTTAGAGATTAAAGAGAAGGTTAATATCAGCGGTTGTCTTGCGGTCAACGGCAACCTGACAATCAGTGGGATAAATAATCAAATTGTCAATGCAAAGAATACGCCGGCGATTTATGTGAACGGCAATATTATAATAAAAGAGGGCGCCAGTATTACGACGGAGGGGCTGGTTTTAGCTGCGGGCAGGATTGATGCGCCTATTTTTAACTGGTCGCTGGCAGTAACAGGTTTGCTTTTTGTTGACGGCGGAATTCGATGGCTTGTTCCGGACTCTTCAAGTTACTTTAATAGCGGAATTATAAACGGCGACTGTGGGTGGGTAAACGGTGCTATCGGCGGAGCGATCAATTTTGATGGCGACAATGATTTTATAGATTTGGGCAATCCTGCTCAGCTCAATATTACGGATAAAATTACCGTTACGGCGTGGATAAAGGTAAATGCTTTTGATAAGTATTATCAGGCGATAGTAACCAAGGGCGATTCGAGCTGGCGACTGCAGAGATACGGAGGCTCCAATTATATAGAATTTTCATGCAGTGGTGTATTTGGAGGCTCTATTCACGGTAATATTAATGTAAATGACGGCCAGTGGCATCATATCGCGGGGGTTTACGACGGGTCGAGAATATATCTGTATGTTGACGGGGTGCTGGATTATTATCAATCTGCCTTGGGCAAAATAAATGTTAACAGCTCTTCTGTTTATGTCGGCGAAAATTACTGGCAAAGAGGCAGATATTTTAACGGTGATATCGATGATGTGCGTATTTATAAGAAGAATCTTTCGCAGAGTGACATTTTGAAAGTTCGTAACGGTGAATTTCCATTGAACGGCGACCTTGTCGGCCGGTGGAATATGGACTGGGGAAACTGTACGGCAACAATTACCGCGGCACCATTAAAGGCGGCTGTTTACAACTGGCCCGGCGGTGTTAAAGACAGATGGATTCCGGCAGGGGCCATTTACAAATCAATCACACGAAATTGATGAGTGAATCAGTAGATGAGTTATTTGTTTGCTTGTTATCGGGCATTTGCAATAATCGTACTCCATTTTCATTTCAACAGAGCCCCAATGTCTGGTTGTAATGCTGCAGAGTTTAACGGTTCTGCCGAATAGATACACGCCTTTAAGGCATTAAAAAGAGGTTGGCTTACCAGACAATCCAAAGACCGATAAAAAACACTTCAAGAAGATACCTCTCCTAAAAACACGACTTTTACTCAGTTAAGCTCAAGTTCTCATAAGACGAAAGAATATAATGGATTACCGCAGATTTTCTGTGGTTAATAGCCACGAAGGCACTAAGGTATGAAGTTTTTTGAATATATTACTTCCCTGGCGCCTTTGTGCTTTTGCGGCTGCTTTTTATAAGAGTGAAAATGATGAAAAAGATGAAAAACATAATACCAGGGTTTACGCTGGTAGAGCTAACCATTGTGCTGGTTATTATCGCTATCATTGCGGCGATAGCAGTTCCGATGTACAGCTCTGCGGCAAGCATACAGTTGAAGACGGCAGCTACTCTAATCGCTTCCGATTTGGAATATGCAAAGAGTATGGCGGTAAGTATGGGGCAAACTTACCAGATTGTTTTTGACACTGCGGCGGAAAGTTACAGTCTGCAAGATTCTGCCGGTGCAGTAATCAGTCACCCAGTTCGTGTAAAACAGAACTATGAAATCAAATTTGCCTTAGACGGCAGGCTGAACAAGGTAGATATTGTCAGTACGACTTTTGGTGCGGGAAATACGATTAAGTTTAATTATCTCGGGACTCCTTTAGACGGTCTTGGCGCCAATCTTAATAATGGTGTTATTGTTCTTAGCGCCCAGAGCAATACAATGACAGTAAAAATTGAACCGGTAACCGGTTATATAACTATCGAATAGTTGACTTATAATATGTTTGAATTTTTAACAACAAAAACGAGTCCGATTGGATTGGACATAAGCGATAACTCGGTGAGAATGCTGCAGGTTCGGCAGGGCGCCGATAAACTTGCGGTAATCGCGGCTGACGAATTGCAGCTTAGTCCTGAAGAATGCCAGGACGACCGGTCTGCCAAAGCAGCTATTATTGCGGGGATAAAGGAGATTCTTGCAAGGGGGCATTTCGAGAAAAGGGAAGTTATTTCGTGTCTGCCGAGTTCCAAACTGATAATTAAAAGCCTCAGGATAGATGCTTTTGAGGAAGAGGAGATTAAAAAGATTCTTAACTCGGGAGTTATAAACCGCTTTGGTCTCAAGACAGATACGCATGAAATACGATTTTTCTCAGCAGGAACAATTCGGCAGGGCGAAGAAGTTAAAAATGAAGTAGTTATCTTTGCAGTGGATAAAGAGTCTCTCAGGGAGCATATAGAAATGCTCGAAAGTGCGGGGCTGTCTCTTGTGAATATAGACACCGTTCCATGTGCGCTGTTCAGGAGTCTGCAGAGGTCTCTGCGAAGAACAGCCGACAAGGAAAAGGCCAGTGTTTTTGTCGATGTTGGTTCAAGTTATACTACAATGCTGATAGGCAAAGCCGGAGAAATTATCTTTGCCAAGCAGATAGATATTGCCGGCGATCAGATAAACAAACAGGTTGCATCCAGGCTCGGCATTGGAATTGAAGAAGCGATTCACCTCAGGGGCAAGCTTCGCAGCGAAACCGAATCAGAGGAAATCGAGCCTGCGATGCGGCAAATAGTCATAGACAGTATGTATTCAGTAATTGATGAACTAGCCAGGGAAATATCTCTCTGCTTTAAGTACTATGCCGTAACATTCAGGGGACAGCGACCGAATCAGGTTGTTTTTGCCGGGGGCGAGGCTTATGAGCAGACCTTGATAAACGCACTCAAACGGCATCTCGGAATTGAAATAGAAATAACTGAGCCGCTGAGAGGATTTGACCTTTCTAATGTGGAATTTCCCGGCGACAAAA
>JAQTQF010000161.1 GCA_028712345.1 Phycisphaerae bacterium
CAAAGATGCCCCCGATAATTCCGGCAGTTTATTCAATGAACTCAGTTTGCTTTTCGGCACCGGCGATATGAACGATATGAATGAGCTGGAAAGTTTTTTCGCCGGCTCATCGCCCGATACGAATATACCGCCTGACCAGCTTTTCGTACGGGGGCCTTATGGTCCAGCCTGGCCATATATGACAGAGCCGGTTGAAATTGACTTCGGCGATGCGAAAGTTACTATAGAAATGATTGATGAGAATGCCAAGTTGCCGCTTATCTGGGGTATTTCTTCGGATGAGCAGGTCAAGGCAGAAACGAAAGCGGCAGTAGTTACATTCTGTGAATGGATGCAGATGGAACCAAACGGTATAGATGTTTTTATGAACGAGCTGGCGGACATAAAGGAAGTAAAACCATTCAGTGTTAACTTAAAGCCCGTTATTACCGTTACGACACAACAGGCATCGCAGCCTGCTCCCAGTGCCTCGATGTCAAGGCTGCAAAGGCTGCGTCGGAGAAGGATAGCCAGAAGGGTAGGTACGCGCCGGGGAGTTACGACCGTCCAGCAGATAAGACCGCAAATCGGTCATACGATAGATTTTGCGAAGCTTATGCACAGTCCGATGCTCGACCTTGAAGCGCTTGCAAAACCGGTTAATGAAGATGAAAACCGCCGGGAGTCTGCGCTCAAGTATATAAGCCTTTGGGGGGCTACTCAGGTGAATGTTAATACCGCCGAAAGAAATGTGCTCGAAGCGGCCTTTACCTTTGGAGGCGATGCGGTAGAAATTGCCGAGGCAATAATAAATGAGCGAAAAATAGAACCGTTTAGAGATGTAGATGATTTAAGCAAAAGACTGTTCAGATATACCGGCTCTATTGATAAATGCAGAGAGCGTATAACGACGCAAAGTGATTGCTTTTCGATACGAGTAAAGGCAACCAGTGGAGTTGCAAGAGTCTGTGCCACCGCAGGTCTCAAAAAAGAAGAGGGAAAATACCAAAGAATAGGTATAATAATAGAATGAAAATCAGGCAGATAGAATTCAGAATGATGGAGTTATAGCTTTTGGAACAGAATAAATATCTTGGAATTTATATTGCCTCAGACAAGGCGACAGTTGTTCTTGCGGGTAAATCCGGCAGCAAAATTGAAATTGCCCAACAGTTTTCGATAGCCGTCCCCGCCGCCCAGCCGTTCAGTTTTACTCAAACAGCCGCAGACATTGCCTCTGTCTGTCAGGAAAAACAAGTGGTATTCGAAGATATTGCCGTTGTGCTGGATTGTAGACTCTATAGACAGCAGCTTCTGCACTCGGAGTTCACCGAATACAGGCAGATAGCTCAAACAATAAAATTCGACGCTGAAGAGGCTCTGGCTGTAAATGCCGCTGATACAGCGATTGCTTTTGAGCCGGCATCAAAGGGGCTCAGCGGTACGGAAGTTTCTGTCTTTGCCGCAGAGACATCGATTCTGTCAGGAATTATTACGGCAATGGCCGCCAATAAACTCGACCCTGTCAGCATTGAGCCGGATTCAATCTGCCTTCGTAGAATTATGGGGTACATTGCCGACAAGGAAAATTTAAAGGCGATGTGGATGGTGATTTCGGAAAAGAAATGTTTTATTGTTTCGCCGCCGCCTGCTGGGGGAAAGGCCCAAATCAGAGCTTTTGTAACCGCGGCAAGCCAGAATAAAACCAGTCTTGTCGCAAGAGAGATTATGCTTACAACTGCCTCGGCAGTCGGTAACAAAGATATCCAGAAAGTTTTTCTCTGCGATCTGACCGGTAAAGTTGATATCGCCGCACTAAACAGGGAATCATCCGTTCAGGTTGAACCTTTCGGCATAGAACAGATTATAGCCTCTCCGGCTGAACCGTCGAGCGATGTTGATGATCTGGATGTGATAGTCGCGGCAGGAGCGAGTGCAGGACTTTTGACTAAATGCGAAAAAATCAATTTCAGGTCCGACTTTATGCCATATCAGGGCAGAAAGGAAATACTTGAAAAGGCCCTTAAAATGCTGAGTTTTTGCCTGCTCCTGTTGTTTGTCACGATTGGGGTATATCTCCATATGCAGTATTACAAGACTAGCAGCTATCGAAACAAACTTAATGAAAAATTTAAGGCCGAGTATTCTATCGCAATGCCGGGCGCAAAATTTATCAACAGCAGAGATGCCGCTGGAAAACTAAAAAGAGAGATTAACAAGATAAAAGATGTAAAAAGCGGTCTGCTCAGCGCCGCCGGAGATGATTCGGTTGAGGCAAAACTTACTTTTCTCTTCGAGGCCGTCAACAGCGTCCCTAAAAGTGTTGATATAGATATTGATAAAATAGCCGTAACCACAAAAACGATGACTATTACGGGCAGTACATCCAACGGCGGACATCTGCAGCTCTTCGGTGCGGTGGATAAGCACCCCAAACTTGCGAGAGCCAACTCAACTTATGAAGGAAAGGACAATCGTGATTATTTCAGATTGACGATTGATTTGAAATAGGGGTGAATATATGAAAGATATTTATAAAAAACCGATATTCTATTATGTGCTCGCTCCTGTGCTTATCGGCTTGTGGCCGTTATGGCTTTTTTCGGCGGGACTGCCGGGCGCAAAAACGAATTATGAAAAGGAGGCCGTCCAGTATCAGGATGCTGAAAAACTGATAAAACAGATACTCGAAGACCTCGACCCTCAGAGACTTGATTATGCAATGGCTAAAAAAACAAAAGATGAGTTTGATTATGCCACTGCCGTAGATCAGGTAACCAAATTTTGCAGAATCAGCGCTTCGGATTACAAGCTGAGTTCATCTCCTATGAGAAAAACCAGGGGGGGGCAAAGGAGTCAGGATGCGACTATGGCTATCGGCAAAATTGACATCGAAACTTTTGCGAAATTTATTTCGATAATGCAGATGCGATGGTCAAGCCTGCAATGCTCGAATGTAACCCTTGCCAAGGTCAAAGGTCAGAAGAATGTATGGAAGGCGGATATAAGGTTTATCTATTATCAGTAACCTGTTTATCGGTTATCACTAAACGCTGTACGCTATCCGCTGCACGCTTCTTTTAAATTTGACTTTTCCGTCATTGTCTTTTAACATACCCCCTTATTAACCAATGTTTATGAATTAGCAGAGGTATTATGTCTAAAGAAAAATTGATTCTTAAAAGAAGGCCTTTTGCGTTGATTATCCGCGACGGCTGGGGTTATAACCCAGACCCTAAAGATGACTCGTTTAACACCGTCAAGCAGTCCAAAGTCCCCGTTGACAATATGCTGATGAGCCAATATCCCCATTGTCTAATACACACCAGCGGTGAAGATGTAGGACTGCCCGCAGGCACTATGGGAAACAGCGAGGTAGGACATCAGAACATCGGAGCAGGCAGGGTAGTTTATCAGGAATCGGTTAGAATCAGCAAATCCATCAGAGAAGGTGAATTTTTTACAAAGCCCGAGTTCGCAAAGCTTATCGATTATATCAAAGAGCACAACGGCAAACTGCACCTGCTCGGCTTATGCAGCAACATCGGCGTTCATTCGCTGCTCGAACATCTTTACGGACTGCTCGAACTTGCAAAGAGAAATAATCTCTCAAAAGTCTATCTGCACGCATTTACCGACGGCAGAGATTCTCCCCCAGACAGCGGCAGGGGGTATCTGGCGGATATCGAAAATAAAATGGCACAAATCGGCACCGGAAAAGTCGCCTCGATAATGGGACGGTTCTATGCGATGGACAGAGACAGCAGATGGGACAGAGTTCAAAAAGCCTATGACTGTCTGACGCTTGGCAAAGGAGCCAGGGCTAAAAGTGCCGACGCGGCAATAGAAGAAAGCTACGGCAAAAAGAATACCGATGAATTCATCGAGCCGGTTTGTATCGTTGATGAAAATGACCAGCCTTTGGCGAAAATCGAGGACGGCGACGGAGTAATCTTTTTCAACTTCCGCGGCGACAGGCCCCGCGAAATCACCCGTGCCTTCGTCGATGATGAATTTGCCGGCTTTACAAGAACCGCAAGACCGAAAACTTATTATCTTTGTATGACCGAATATGATGCGACAATACCGGCCCCTGTAGCGTTCGTTAAGGGCGGAAAAATGAAAAATATAGCCGCCGAGTATTTCAGTTCGCTTGGCCTGAAGCAGTTCAGATGCGCCGAAACCGAAAAATACGCCCATGTAACATTTTTCTTTAACGACTATACTGAAAAACCATTCGGCGGTGAGGACAGGCAGATTGTACCCTCGCCGAGAGTGCGGACTTACGACCTAAAACCTGAAATGAGCGCATTTGAAGTATGTGATGTAGTACTCGAAAAACTTGACAGCGAAAAATATGATGTAATCGTCGTCAATTTCGCCAATCCGGATATGGTCGGCCATACAGGTATTCTCGAAGCCGCCATAAAAGCCGCCGAAACCGTCGACCAATGCGTAGGCAGAATTCTCGACAAAGTCAAACAGCTCGGCGGGGCGGCAGTAATCACCGCTGACCACGGAAACTTCGAAAAAATGCGAGACAAAGACGGCGGCCCGCATACCGCTCATACTATCGGCGATGTCCCCTTGATTGTCTTTGATGAGCTTAATAAAAACAGAAAACTCCGCACCGGCGGACGGCTCGCTGATGTTATGCCCACAATCCTCGAAATGATGGAACTGCCTAAACCCCAGGAAATGACTGGCGTCTCGCTGC
>JAQTQF010000162.1 GCA_028712345.1 Phycisphaerae bacterium
CGAAAAACTCGGCATAGGAAATCTGCCACAGCAGAAAATTACTGATTCTAAGTTCGTTAGATGTCCTTATGACCAAATCCGGGTCGGGCAATCCTGCGGTATACAAGCTGTCTTTTATGGTATTTTCACCTATATCTTTGCTTTTGAGTTTTCCATCGACGCAGCGTTTGGAAATTTTTTTTACCGCATCGACAATCTCTTCTCTGCTTCCGTAATTAAGAGCAAGTCCAAGTACCATTCCTGTATGTCCTGCCGACATCTCTACGGTTTTGTGCAGTTCTCTGATAAGTTTTGGAGGCAGTTTTTCCGTCCTGCCGAGATGAACAAGCCGGACATTGTGTTTGACGAGAGTTTTTCTTATACCGACAAGGTAGCGGACATAAAGCTGCATAAGAAAACTCACTTCGAGTTTCGGTCTTTTCCAGTTCTGCAGACTAAAGGAATAAAGCGTAAGGCATTCGAGACCTGTATTGACGCAGTGCAGAACTATTTTTTCAACCACCCTTGCGCCTTGTCTGTGTCCCTCGAATCTTTGTTTTCCTCTTTGAGTCGCCCACCGGCCGTTGCCGTCCATAACTATGGCTATATGATGGGGAATCTTTTCGGGCTTAATGCCCAGCCTTGCAGAGGCCGTAACGCGATACTTTTCTATCAGTTCCTTGTCCTGCGCCACTGGGTTAAACCTGTTTCTTAAATATCGTCTGGTTTCTTGCCGGGCCTGTCCCGATAAAAGTTATCGGAAGAGAAACAGCTTCTTCAACTGCCCTGAGATACTCTTTTGCCTGCGGCGGCAAATCATCAAGGCTTTGCGCATCGGTTATTTCTTCTTTAAAACCTGCGAGTGTCTCAAATTTGCATTTTACTTTTGCCAGCGTATCGATATTCGACGGGAACATTTTTACTTCTTTGCCGTCAATCGTATAGCCCGTGCAGATTTTTAGTTCGTCAAGTCCGGCCAGTGTGTCGAGGTGCATCATCGCGATTTCGTTTATTCCGCCGATTTTGGCGGCGTATTTGACCGCCATAGCATCGAACCATCCGCATCGTCTCGGCCTGCCGGTGGTTGTTCCGTATTCGTGACCCTTGTCGCGGATATACTGACCGATTTCATTGTCCAGTTCGGACGGGAAAGGACCCGAACCTACGCGGGTAGTGTAGGCCTTGACTACACCGATAAACCTTTGAACCATATTAAAAGGAACTCCGCAGCCCGGCCCCAGGCCCAGCGAGCTGGCGTTGGAGCTTGTTACAAACGGAAATGTGCCGTGGTCCAGGTCGAGCAGTGCGCCCTGAGCGCCCTCAAATAGTATGTCTTTGCCCGCCTCTATGTTTGTATGCAGATATTCGGTAGTATTGCAGATGTATTTGGAAAGTCTCTGTGAATAGACTTTGCATTTTTCAAATATCACATCGGCCTTCATCGGCTCGGCATTATAAAGCGCCGAGAAAATCTTGTTTTTATAATCGACTATCTTTTCGAGTTTTTCCTTCAAAGCGTCAAGATTGTTAAAATCTGCCATTCTAACGGCAAAGCTTCTGCCGACCTTGTCTGAGTAGCAGGGTCCTATGCCGCGAACGGTAGTGCCGATTTTGTTTTTACCTAAAGCATCTTCCCGCAGCCTGTCTTCTACCTTGTGGTAATCGAGAACGGTATGAGCGCTTTCGCTGATAAGCAGTCTGTCATCAAGGGATATTCCTCGTGCCGCCAGCGAGTCAATTTCGCCGATTAAAACTTCCGGGTCAACCACGACGCCGTTTGCGATAACGCACATAGCCTCTTTCCTTACGGCGCCGCTGGGCATAAGATGCAGCGCGAATTTCTCGCCGCCCGCCACAACGGTATGGCCGGCATTTGCACCGCCTCCGTATCGAACGACAATATCGTTTTTCTCGGCAAGAATATCAACGACTTTTCCCTTGCCCTCATCTCCCCACTGCAAACCAACAACGCAGGTATTCATAGCTCTTCCTTACAAAAAACAAGCCGCATAAGAAACGCAAAATCCCCTTTACGGCACAGATTAACTGTTTAAAAACGATAAATACGGCTTTAGCCGGTGATTTTTGTAACAAGCAGCTCAAGGACGGAATCGAGGTTGTCATAGCCCCGATTGCTGATTTTGCATTGTTTTTTCTGCCCGTCCTGCGACTTGTATTCTATTACGAAAAAACCCTTCGACTCATATTTGGTTTTATTTATGCTCTCTATTGTGTTATACGGAATCTTGTGACCGCAGCTGAAGATAATATCCTGTTCGTCGGCCACAATTTTTTTGTCTTTATTTTTCCAGAACAGAATCGCAAGCACAACAGCGCCGGCAAATAAGTACGGCGGAGCCTTTTGGTTAAAAACAAGAGTTGAGTCAGGTTTTCCGTTACTGGTATGCTTGCCGATAAACTTCTGATTGTATTTGCCATCATAGAAAAAATATACCGAAGCTATCAGCAGAAGAACGATGCCGATTTTAAAATTAGTTTTCTTGTATTGAGAATAAGGTGCTGTTATCGCCATTGCTTGCCTCCAAAAAAATCCTTTTCATCCGCCTTTTGGCTTATCGCTTAAAAACTTAAAACTATTTTTATCTCCTGTGAGCTATGGCATTGGTAAGCGGCATCACAAAATTAGGAACCACTTTTTCATCCATAAAATCAACCGCAACCTGACAGAGCCTGTCAAATGATGTTCTTGGATCAAATTCTTTTCCGCTCGGCGGATATTGTCTTGCCGTAAGGTACAGGCTTATGGGTTTATCCTGCTCGAATTTCCTGTTTCGAATTTCGCCTTCGTCCGTCCTTGAATCGACAGTCAGCCGGATGCGGGTCGAGCAATCATCGTCAATCGCCACAACGACTGCCGGCGAAAGGCTCAGCGGGCCGGGACCGGGGCAATCAAATATCCTGCCAAAGGCAGATCCACTGAACAGCGCCTCGGCTATTATTTCGTTGTGATTGCCGGCATAATCAAAATCCATTCCGAAAGTCAAATCGATACAATCAACATCGAGGTTTCTGATTCCGAGCATATAAGGCATCAGGTCGATGACCAGTCCCGGGAGTTCAAGGGCATGGGTGAGATTTTCAGGATTTACTATTCCCGCGCCGACCCTGTCAATATCGACGGTTGTCCAGCGTGTTCTTCCGCCGTCACTGTCTTCCTCGAGGGTATATCCGTTATTATCCCGCCCCAGCGATCTCATTGATGGAAACTGCTTTGTTATTCTCTCAAAGAATGTAAGCAGCAAATCCCTGTCGCATGGCAGGTCAAAACGGGTATTTACATACATATCGACATAAAAGTCGTCGCAGAACGAATTATAACTAATTGACATAAGCTAAAGCCTTTTTAAACCCTTTTCGCCATCATTTTCTCATAAACCTGTGTCAAAAACAAGCATTAAAATTATCCTGCTCTATTTTCGACATCCGGCAGAGACAATTCGGTTATTATCACTCCGATTGCGGCTATTAAGGTAACGCCGAAACAGAGCCACATAGCCGGTACTATCGCCTTGGAAATTGTCAAGTGGCCGCGATAAAGGATAATAACAGTATAAAAAGTCGCCGTCAAAAATCCGCTAATCGCCGCCGCCGAAATTCTCTTCAAAAGCGGCGCACTGCCGCAATATATTGTTGTAAACGCTCCGCAGAGCAAGGCGACCGCCGCGGCGGCCGGTTTTAGATGAGTCGAGAAAAATACCAGCCCAATCGCAGCCAAAACAGCTATCGGGATTATATGCCAGTATCGCCGGGCAAGTTTTTCCCGCAAAACCGTCCTCGCCAGCATCCGCCTGCGAATCGTCAGAGGCCAGTTATAGAATATACAGAAAATCAAATGTTCAAATAACGCTCCTCTTTCGCCGAAGACCGGAATAATATGCACCGCATCGGTCGCCCAGTGAGCTGCCATAAAACGGGCCAAGGCCGGATAGCGGTATGTCATCTGAATCGGAAAGGCTAAATAACCGACATATTTGAAAAAGCCTAAAAACACGGCAATATTATAATCCTTAAAACTCCTGTCCTTAATCACCATATAAACGACATAAAGTCCGCGGGTCAGCGAGCCGGGCGAAATCGGAATTATCTGGAAAATGAGCAAAATAGCGCCAACCGCTACCGACCGTTCTGGTTTTGGCATATCCGGGTGCATCAGCCAGTAAATAATTGCTATGGCTACCGAGACAATCTGTGTTACCGGCAGCGTGCAGATATGAACCGCAAGACTCTTGAGATATTTTTGAATATAAGGCTCATCAACCTGTGAGGTTATCGTCTGCGCATCCTCGTCTGTCAGGATATGTTTTTTTTGTCCCTGAGCTATCATATCCAAGAGCCACTGTTTTCGCATCTCGGCATTGAAATACAGCTTAACCGGCCGGACGGTGAAGTAATAAATTTTTTCTTTAGCAAATTGCCAATCCGTAAACATTCTGTGCAGACCGGGGATAATTAACAATAAAAAAGGCAGATGAAACATAATCCGCCACGGTCTGGCGAGAAGCCTTTGGGTGGTCGTTTGCGAAATCCTGCCGGAGGTGTACCAGCCGCCCAGCAGTTCAATGACTTTTCCGTTTATTGCTTTTTTCAGGTAGCCCAAGCTGCTCAGCATACCGACATAATGTCTACGCCACTTATTATGGCAGGAAAATTTGCACAATACTC
>JAQTQF010000002.1 GCA_028712345.1 Phycisphaerae bacterium
TTCAGTATTTTTTCCTCAACGGCAGGTTCATTCGCGATAAATTTCTCCTCCACGCCGTAAAAGAAGCATATCGAGGCCTGACCGAGCCGAATAAGTATCCCGTACTTTTCCTGTTCCTGCAAATGCCCCCGCAAAGTTTCGATGTAAATGTGCACCCGACTAAAATTGAAGTTCGGTTCGACAATTCTAATCTCATTTATTCGCAGGTTCTCGGCCCTATCAGAGAAAAACTCCTCTCAATCGACCTCGATGTCCGTGCGACTCTGCCCGGAGGTCCCGCCGAGTCCTCAATTAGTCAGCAGGAAACAAAACAAAGGATAACCGATGCGATGGCGGCATTCTTCAGTCAGAATAAATCACAGGGAACGACTCAGCGGCATTTTGATTTTTCAACTGTTGCCAAAAAAAGCGACTCCCAGGCCGTTGCGATGCGACAGAATTTTTACGACGGCTCGCAGCTTCAGTCTTTCAGTCCGCAGCAGGAATATCTTCAGATTCACGACAGCTATATAATAACTCAGACCGAAGACGGATTTTTAATTATCGACCAGCACGCGCTCCACGAAAGAATTATGTACGAAGATATGTGCAGGAAACTCGCCGCCGAGAACAGCGGACTCCAAACACAAAAATTGCTCATCCCTGAAACCTTTGAGCCGAGCACGGCGCAGTCGGAAGTTCTCGAAAACAACAAAGAGCTGCTTGACCGGCTCGGCATAGAGATAGAACCTTTCGGACCCGGAATCTGGGCGGTGCAGGGATTTCCAGCTCTTCTGAATAAAGTAAATCCCATTGACTTTATGATAGATATGCTGGACATACTCTGCGATGCAGTAGGCAAAGTTGATTCCGAAAGGCTTTTGCATAAGATTCTTGATATGGCCGCCTGCAAAGCCGCGGTAAAAGCAGGCCAGAGGCTTTCACAGGCCGAAATTAGCCAGCTTCTGGCAGACAAAGAAACCATCGAAAGAGCTTCAAGATGTCCACATGGAAGGCCCACTATTATCAAATTTGGCCTGGCAGACCTGGAAAAACAATTCAAGAGAACATAACAACTCTTTTGTTTGCAAGGAGTTAAGAATAAAACCGAAATAACTTGCAAACCTGTAATTCACTTACTATATTATCAGGTCTTAATGTGAGACCTTTGGATGATTACGAGGTAAAAAAGGTACCTGTGCTACTATGGGCTAAAATTTCAACAGGCCAGACAGACAGTGAAAAAGAAAGAGAATATGAAAAAAGCAGCTAAGACCAAAGTCGCAAAGAAGCCGACGCGTAAGAAGAAAAAGAATGTTCCTGTATATACAAAGACCAGTGAATATTTGACAGCCGAAGAGGTTGCGTATTATAAAAGCATTTTGCTTGATAAAATGCATGAAATCATTGGCGATGTTAATTCCATCGAAGATGAAGCCCTGAAGAAATCCCGCAGCGATGCTACGGGCGACTTGTCCAGTATGCCGATACATATGGCTGATATCGGTACCGATAATTACGAGCAGGAATTTGCGTTAAATCTAATCGACAGCGAAAGAAAAATCCTTCGTGAAATTAACGAAGCCCTGCAGCGAATCGACGAGGAAACTTACGGAATTTGCGAAGTTACAGGCAGGGGAATTTTAAAGGCTCGGCTTGAGGCAAGACCATGGGCACGGTACTGTATGGCCTATGCCAAACTGGTAGAAAAGGGTGCGGTTATCGCAGGAGACCCGGTACCAGAAACTATTGATCTGGATTAAAAACCTTTAACAGAGCCGCGACAGTAATGGAGCGGTATTTCAATCTCGTTTAACCATCTCGAAACATAAGTTATCATTCCCGCGAAAGCGACAATTCATAGAAGCCGAGTCCGCCTCTGGCGGATAAGCGACCGGAATGGTTTGCGTAATCGGCCGGAATATCGAAATAATCTATTTGGGACCACCTCTTCAAAGACAAAGACGCCGTCACTGCCGCAAAACTCCTCCTCGACCTGTTCGAAAATCGCCAATCCATTAAGTTTTTATTTTTACCTTTTCTATGTTTAAGGCTATAATTCGTCCTGATATGGCAAAGAAATCCAAATCCGGTTCCAAAACACCCAAGCCGCTCGGCAAACCCTCATCTCTGCTCGATACAAGGGTAATCTACTGCGGCGACAACCTCGAACGATCAAAAAAGCTATCTTTTGTTAAATAACTGGAGGATAAATGAACCATTGGACAGCCTTAAGTATTGAGTATGCAAACCAAAGAAATTATCTTGATGATTTATTTAAAGTTTATCCCTGCATACCAGACGGAATACGAGATATTGACTCGGAAAAATGGCAGGCTGTCGAAAAGGCCTTTAACGAAAGGGATAACGCCCGACTTATTAAAACTCTCTTATCGTTAAAACTTTTTCCTATAAAGGACTCTTATGTAGCATATTTACGAAAAGACCATTCCGCCATAGACCGTAATCCGGAAACTGTAAATCGATTATGCGGCAGATTGTACCAGATGGGTCTGCCTGATATATTCGAAAGATGCTCAGAGCCAAAGGAAACAAACCGGCAAATCGGCCCGCTTTTTCATAGATGGATTCAGAACAAATCTTTGGGAGTTGTGCTTCTGGAGCATGATAAATTTCTTGCTACCACCAGCAACGCCATATTACAAGGCAGCGACAGGGAGCTTATGGAATTTGCCAATGCACATTTAAGTTACAAAGGCACAAAAGGGTTAGATTTTATTGCTCGCTTCAATAAGAAATATGTTGTAGGCGAGGCCAAATTTTTGACTGACTTTGGCGGACATCAGAATGCGCAGTTTGAGGACGCAAAAAATTTACTTAAAAATACATCTGTTAAAGCTATAAAAGTAGCGATACTCGATGGAGTTCTGTACATTCCCAAGAAAACTAAAATGCACAAATTTCTCAAAGAATGTCCCCAAACATATAATATAATGAGTTGTTTGGTTTTGCGTGATTTCTTATACCAAATTTAGCCTTGATATCATATAATATCGAGCGAAACATATGAAACTGCATTACAAAAACAAAAAAGACGCAAATTCTCTTCTGGAGACAACGAAAGCGGCTGTTTTAACGCCGGTTGGGGAGCAATTTGAGACTCCAAACAAAATCATAAAGGGCGATAATCTTGAAGTGATGCAGGCTTTACTTCAAGACTTTAACTTTCGGGCAAAAATAGACCTGGTCTATATCGACCCTCCATTTGCAACCAAGACGGTTTTTAAGCATAACGAATCTCGCACCTCAACGGTCAGTTTCGGCCACGAAGATAATATTGCGTACTCGGATGTCCTTGTGGGCGCTGAATATCTGGAATTTTTACGAGAGAGACTTATTTTTATTCGGGAATTAATGGCTGATCACGCATCTATTTATCTGCATATTGACTATAAGGTTGGGCATTATGTTAAAGTGATTATGGATGAAATTTTTGGTCAGAATAATTTCAGAAATGATATAACACGGATAAAATGCAATCCTAAAAATTTTCAACGAAAAGGATACAGCAACATAAAAGATTTAATTCTTTTTTATACCAAAACCAGCAACTTTACCTGGAACGAGCCCCGTGCTGATATTCCAGAGAAAGATGTCGAAAGACTGTTTTCAAAGATAGATGAGAAAGGCCGCAGATATACGACAACTCCTTTGCATGCACCCGGGGAAACGAAAAATGGAAACACAGGTAAATTATGGAAGGGATTAATGCCTCCTAAAGGCAGACACTGGAGATACGACCCTGCCGTATTAGACCGGTTAGATAGTGAAGGGCTTATCGAATGGTCAAGCACCGGTAATCCTCGAAAAATTATATATGCGGACGACGCCCAGGCTAACGGCAAAAGAATACAGGATATCTGGGAATTCAAGGATTCGCCGTATCCAAGCTATCCAACAGAAAAAAACTTAGACCTTTTAAAATTGATTATTCAGACATCTTCAAACCCCGGGCAGTTAGTTTTCGATTGTTTCTGTGGTTCGGGCTCTACGCTTTCAGCGGCTCATAAACTGCACAGAAACTGGGTCGGCATTGATAATTCCGATATAGCCGTCCAGACGACTATCGGCAGATTTACGCCATCTGAAGATGCGCTGTTTGACAGGGAAACACCCTATAATTATTTTGAGGCACAGAGCGATCAAAAAGATTTTACGCCTCATTCAATACATACGACTATGCGATGAGAAAAATACAATCTTTCTTTCAGTAAAACCGGCAAGAGCATTATCGCCTTAACCGTAAAAGATATTTTGGACGAACAAATCGCCTATAAATTGGCGTAAAATATAACAAACAAGTTGGAGAAAATTAAAGGAAAATTAAAGGGGTCAGACCCCGTTTCCTGCTAAATCATTTTTATAACTTATTTTCTCTGCGTCTCTGTGCTCTCTGTGAGCTCGGTGGCTAATAAAATCAGTGAAATTTATCCGCCTGTGGCGGCATTGAACCCGCCTCCGGCGAACTAAATACCATATACCAAATACAAAAAATCCGCGTCATCCGTGCAATCCGCGGTTAATTTTTTCGTATCTTTGTGCCTTCATGGCTATTTAAAAATCCGCGAAACTTATCCGCCGAAGCTTTCTTGTCCTTCCGTAGTTTCTTACGAAGGAGGAAGGGGAGGCGAATCTGCGTTAATCAGTGTTTGAAAAAATCGTGTTAATTCGTGTCCATTCGTGGCTAATTAGGAATTTAAAATTAAAAATTCCTTCTTTCCTCTAACCGTTCTATCCATTCCCCGCTATTGCGGAGAACTTTTTTTTTCATATAATAGCTGCCTATGGAATTTTACTGCCCAATTTGTAAAAAAGCCGTTAGTAAACCTTCAAAAACCGGCGAAAAAAACACTGAAACAGCGGGGGTTTTCCCGTTTTGCTCTAAAAGGTGCAAATTAATCGACCTCAACTGCTGGTTCGACAGCGGCTATGTCATTTCCAGCCCGCTCAAAGAGCAGGAAGCGAACCCGCCAAATGAGCCGGAAAATATGTTGTAATAACCACTTAAATAGAGATAATGAAAGCAAATTCAGGACATACAATATTGTGGGTTTTTGATTTGAAAGGATTGCAAGATGGGTGAGCAATTAAATCTGACTCAATTTTGTGATAATTTTCCGTTTTTAAATATCTTCAAGGCTTTTCGAATAGCCGTCCAGCCAGCCAGGGTACTGACAGCCTTTCTGGCGATTGTGATAATTTTCGTTGCCGGCTGGCTTATGGATTTTTCAAAGACAGTTGTCGTCTCCGGTTCGACTGCACAGAGAGATTATAGATTTTCAAGGCTCACCAGCGCCGTTAGTTATCCAACGGAGCTTCACTGTTTTGTCAGTGATCCGGACCGTCTTGACAGATTCATCAACAGTTATAAAGACCGGCCGAATGCGGAAAAAGCGGGAGTTTTTAATACATTGTCTAACTTTTGTATCGCCAGGTTCAACCTGGCAGTTATTTCCATCCCGACATTAGATTTTAACAGTCTTATTTCTGCCGTAGCCGAATCCATTCTTGCCCTTGTCTGGGCGATTAAATATCACACCGTTTATACCTCTGTATTTTTATTCCTTTCACTCGTCGTTATCAGTATTGCAGGCGGGGCAATATGCAGAGGTGCCGCGATGCGGTTTTCAGCGGGTCAGACACTGGGAATGTCAACGGGTCTGAAGTTCTCGCTTAAAAAGTTTATCTCACTTTTTGGTGCGGTTTTAGCGCCTGTCATATTAATCGCCTCTTTAGGTTATCTAATAATACTCCTGATAGGATTGCTTGCTAATATCCCATGGGCAGGAGAAATAATCTTTGCCTTATCTTTTGCCATTGTTCTTTTTACAGGTACTATTATGGCATTTGTGGCTATCTGGGCGATAACGGGCGGAACTTTGATGTTCGGGGCGATGGGATATGAAAGTTCCGATACTTTCGATATCATCACAAGAACATTTATTTACCTCCGCGCAAAACCATGGCTCTTCGTTTTTTATTCGGCCTCTGCCGTGGTTTACGGGGCGATATGTTATTTGTTCGTCAGGCTTTTTGCCTTTCTGATGCTTGTTTTGGGCAGATATTTTCTTGCCGTTATTATGTGGACAAAGGCCGGAAGGGCCGAGACGGTCAGCAAGCTTGATGCTCTCTGGCCCCAGCCGGAGTTTTTCAATCTTGCGGGAAACGCACTGGAAATAACCAAAAGGCCAACAGAATCCCTGGCGGCTTTTATTGTTTATCTGGAAATACTTGCCGTAGCGGCTGTTGTTTTTGCCGTGGCGATGAGCTTTTATTTTTCAGCCAATTCCATTATTTATTGCCTTTTGAGAAAAAAGGTCGATGGTACGGCAATTGAAGAAGTTTTTGTTGAAACAGAACCGGCAGAACAACAGGAAGCCGAAGTAATTGAACTTTCTGCCGACGCCGAACAGCCCGAATAATCTTGTTAAATTAGCGAATGGAAAAATGACCGAAGAAAATAACAATTTGCAGCCGAGTGGAGAATTACCCGATGACAGCGATATTAAAACTTCGTCGGGTGGAATATTTAGATTCAGAAAACAAATAATAATCCTTGTGCATATTGCGGCTTTTGCCGTCAGTCTTATGATGGCCTTTCTGCTGGTTAATAATATGCAGTTTCGTTCCGAGTGGCTGGCCTCGCAGTATTCAACTCTTCTGTTTTTTTTCATTGCCGTTAAGTTTGTCGTTTTTGGTTATTTTGCGCAATTCAGGGGCTGGTGGCGATATGTTGGCATTTCCGACCTTCTGGCCATTGTTAAAGCTTCGCTTATCAGTACGCTGATAATTGTTGTATTCTGGTTTGTTATGCTTCAGGCTGAAGCTGTAAGAAAATATATGCTCCAGCTTACGACTTTCAGCCAGGCCGTTTTTATTCTTGATATGCTTGCGACCATCGTATTGCTTGGCGGCCTGAGAATGGCGGTGAGGCTTTATCACGAGGAGTTCCGAACAGAGCAGGAAGGCAAGCTTAAAAAATTCCTCATTGTCGGTGCCGGCAACGCCGGTGAAGCTCTCCTTCGTGAGATACATCGTATGCAGATTGAACGGTATGATGTTGTCGGTTTTATTGACGACGACCCGGCCAAGCAGGGAACCAATATACACGGAATAACCGTACTTGGAACGGTCGACCAGTTGCCGCAGATATGCCTGAAGTATGGCATTGAAGAAATTGCTATCGCTATGCCCAGCGCCAACGCAAGACAGCTTCGAAGGGTCGTTCAGATATGCGAAGGTGCAAAGGTTCGATTCCGAACAGTCCCGTCTGTTGCCGATATTGCCAGCGGAAGGTTTAAAGTCTCTCAGATTCGTGATGTTGACATCAATGACTTGCTCGGCAGAGAGGCCATTAAGCTCGATCTTGATATGATTGAAGACTATTTGAAAAATAAGGTTATACTCGTAACCGGCGCCGGCGGCTCTATCGGCTCGGAAATGTGCCGGCAGGTCTGCCAATTTACCCCAAAGCTGCTTTTGCTTCTTGAACAGGCCGAAAATTCGCTGTTCTTTATCGAAAGAGAACTTCGAAGAAGTTTTCCGCAGGTTTCGATGGAAACGCTCATCTGTGACATAACCGATAAAACAAGAGTTGAACAGATATTTGAAAAATTTAAACCAGAAGTTGTGATTCACGCCGCTGCGCATAAGCATGTCCCGCTGATGGAATCCAACCCCGGCGAAGCAATAAAAAATAATGTCATCGGCACTAAAACAGTCGCCGATACCGCCGAAAAATACGGCGCAGGCAGCTTTGTTATGATAAGCACCGACAAGGCCGTCAATCCCACAAGCATTATGGGCTCCTCAAAACGAATCGCCGAAATGTATATTCAGGACCTCGACAGAACGAGCAAAACGCATTTCGTTACCGTAAGGTTCGGCAATGTGCTCGGCTCAAATGGTTCGGTCGTGCCGATATTCAAAAATCAAATCGCCGCAGGCGGACCCATAACCGTTACCCATCCGGAGATGAGAAGATACTTTATGACCATCCCCGAAGCCTCCCAGCTCGTCCTCCAGGCTGCGACGATGGGAAAGGGCGGCGAGATTTTCGTACTCGATATGGGCGAGCCGGTTAAAATTGTCGATTTGGCGAAAGAACTTATTACTCTTAGCGGCTTTCGGCCGGGCGAAGATATTGAAATTGTTTTTTCAGGTATCCGGCCGGGCGAAAAACTTTTCGAAGAGCTTTCCATTGCCGGAGAGGATATGGTCCAGACCCGACATCCGAAGATTGGAATCTGGGAAAAAACCGTTTCTCTCGATAGGGACACGCTCCATCAGAAAATAAACGCCGTTGTCTCGGTCGCCAATACTCAGGATTATAAAATTATCGTTTCCGGCATAAAACAAATCGTGCCGGAATTTATCGGCGATAAACCAAACGGCAAATAATATCGTTATCTCTTTGCGGATTTTTAAATGGCCACGAAGATACAAAGATGCGAATTCTTTAATCGCTGATTACGCTGATTTAGCGGATTTTTCACACAAAAAGAAGGTTTGACAAGAAGATAAAAATGGTAGAAAATGAGAGGGGAAGAAAGAACACAAAATACATATGATAGCAATCAATGAAAAAATTAAACTGGCAAAACCATTTCTAAAATGGGCAGGAGGCAAAACTCAGCTTTTAAACGAGATAGAAAAGCGTTTGCCGGATGGTTTTTTAACAGGTCAGATTACAACTTATGTCGAACCCTTTGTCGGGGGCGGAGCAGCATTTTTTTACATTGCACAAAATTATCCTGAAATAAAAAAGTTTTGTCTCTATGATGTCAATAGCGATCTTGTCAATTGCTACAATGCCGTCAAGTCAGATGTCCGGTCGCTTATTAAAACCCTTAATAAACTTGAATTAGAATTTCTGCCGCTAAAGCAAAATAGCAGAAAAGAATTTTATCTGAAAATTCGCAAAAAATTTAACCACGAAAAAATTAATGACAGCGGGGTTAAAATTGCGGCAAAACTAATCTTTCTTAACAAGACATGCTTCAATGGTCTTTATAGGGTAAACGGCAAAGACGAATTTAATGTACCTTTCGGTGGTTATAAAACCCCTAAAATCTGTGATGAAAAAAATCTTCTGGCCGCATCGGAAGTTTTGCAGAAGGCGGAAATTATTTGCGGCGATTTTACAAAGAGCAGAAAATGCATAAACAAAAAAACTTTTGTATATTTAGACCCCCCCTACAGGCCCTTAAGTGCAACGGCAAGTTTTACCTCATATTCTAAAGATAGCTTCACTGAACAAGACCAAATCAGACTTGCTGATTTTTGCAGAGAAATTGAAAAGAAAGGAGCGAAATTCCTTCTAAGTAATTCTGATCCCAAAAATGAAAACAAAGAAGATCATTTCTTTGAGAATAATTTTATGGAATTTAGCATTTGCAGAGTAAAGGCAAGCCGAATGATTAATTGCAAAGCTTATGGTCGAGGCCAAATAGACGAACTCTTAATAACAAATTAGGAACTTGATGATGGCGATAGATAAATCATGGGAGAAAATATTTAAAGATTACAAAATTTATGAGCATAATTTTAACAAAGAACCTTTTTATATAACGGCAACACAAATAAAGAGAGCCTGTCAGGATTTTAAAGAAACTGGCGAAAAAGAAGTTCGGATTTTATGCAAACAAGACGAAAGAGAAGATCGGCCAAGAGTTTTTATAGAAAAAAACTTATTTCTTCTTCCGGTAGTGAATAAAAGATATGTTATTGTAAAGGGCGAAGGATATGTTGATATACCGGAAGTAAAAGAGGTTGAAAAAATCTATACATCTAAACTTGATTTTCGTTTAGATACTTCGTTTGTAGGTAATTCTGAGATGCAACACTTAGATTTTGCTTACGCATCCAGTTTAATTCGAACTTTCATGAAAGATGAATCGCTTGTTTTAACAATTAGAGGGAGAAAATATACCCCCAATTTTTCTTTTAGAGTTGGAAAGCATATAATAGAAGTTAGAAGTGTCCAAACTGAAGTTGATGCGGGTTTTGAGGGAAGAAATCAGGTTGTTCTTATAGAAGCAAAAAATTCCAACGCTAAAAACACTATAATAAGACAGCTTTATTACCCATTTAAGCAATGGCAGGTTCACACAAAAAAACAAGTCGTAACTCTATTTTTCGAGAAAACAAAGGATGGTTATTCTATATGGCATTTTCGGTTCAAAGATGTCGACGACTACAACAGTATAGAATTAATAAGAACCGGAAAATTTATAATTAAAAGTCTATGAAAGAAACAATTGGATTTACTTCTGAACTTACTACCGTTTGGTCATTTCCCCAAAGGGGCGACTGGGCGACGCATAACCCCCAATATCGCGGCAACTTCGCTCCCCAAATCGCAAGAAATATTATCGAAATGTATTCGCAAAAAGGCGATACGGTTCTTGATCCTATGGTTGGAGGCGGAACAACGCTAATCGAGTGTAAGCTCCTCTGTCGAAACGGCATAGGCATCGACATAAATCCGCAGGCAGTTGAAATTGTAAAACAGGCTTTGGAATTTAATCACCATCCCAAAACAGAACAGACTGTTAAATTAGGCGACGCAAGAAACTTGTCCTTTATAAAAGATGATAGTATAGATTTGATTCTTACTCATCCGCCATATATGAACATCATAAAATATTCTGACGGCAAAATAGCTGAAGACCTTTCGAATATAAGTAGCCTGCCGAAATTCTGCGATGAAATTGAAATAATCGCAAAAGAATTTTTGAGGGTTTTAAGGCCGGACAGATTTTGTGCGATACTTATCGGCGATACGAGAAAGAGCTAGCACTTCGTGCCGATAGCTTTTAATGTAATGCAGCGGTTTTTAAAAATCGGTTTTGTTTTAAAAGAAGATATTATCAAAGTTCAACATAATTGCTCATCTACCGGCCAATGGACACGAAAAGCACAAGAGAATAAATTTTACCTCATTATGCACGAACATTTATTTGTTTTTCGCAAGGTGAAAAAAGGTGAAGATTTGGGGAGAATAAAATATTCGAGTGTAATATAAGCCGGTAAGGACTATAAACAATAAAAACAATTATCAGAAATTCAGTTATCGGTTATCAGCGTAATCAGCGTTAAAATTAAATTTTTTCGCGCATAAAAAAACCCGCTTTAAATAAAACGGGTTTTTTGTTATTCATTTTTCAAGTTATCAATCTTCCTGTTTGTCGTCTCGCGGATGGGCGTTGTCATATACCTCTTTGAGTTTCTTTGTCGTCAGGTGAGTATAAACCTGCGTTGTCGAAAGCGACTGATGTCCCAAAAGCTCCTGAACGCTTCTCAAATCGGCGCCGTTGTTTAGCATATGTGTAGCAAAACTATGGCGGAGAGTGTGAGGACTGATTGATGGGTCAAGGCCTGCCATTTTCAGGTATTTGTCCATCTTTCTTCGCACGCTTCTTGTGCTAAGTCTCCTGCCGTGCTTATTGACGAACAGAACTTTCGGGTCGAAATTGCTGTTGCTCTGCGCTCTCCTGTTGCGAAATTCCATATAATGCTGAACCGATTGCAGGGCGGATGAGCCGATAGGAGTTATTCTTTCCTTTTTGCCTTTTCCGCGGATATGCAGGACTTCGCCGAGGAAATCAACATCTTCGATGTTCAGCCCGACCAGTTCGCTTACCCTTATGCCGGTGCTGTAAAGCGTTTCCATCATCGCTCTGTCCCTTGCTCCAAGCCAGCTATCAGCGGGAGGGGTTTCGAGCAATCGCTTTACCTGTTCATATTCAAGGAACTTTGGCAGTTTCTTGTCCTGCTTGGGCGTTCGCACGGATATCACAGGATTTGTGGTTAGGTAGCTTCGCTTGACGAGAAACTTGTAAAAACTTCTCAATGTCGCAAGTTTCCTTGCGGTAGTAGATTTGGAGTATTGCTTGTCGTTCAGAGCGGCCATATAGGCTCTGATGCTGTCTGTTGTTACAGCCAGCAGGATTTGTTCGAGTTTTGTTTCTGTCTGGGTAGCAAGTCCGACGGAGCCGGAATCGCTCGAATGAGACAGCTTCGATGGGCTACTGTCGGTTAAATGCCGGCAGAACTGTTCGAGGTCGGCGCTGTAGCATTTGGCGGTATGCTCGGAGAAATGCTTCTCGAAATTCAGATAATCCAGAAACTCGTGAACGATTGCACAATTTTTCATTTTTAATCTCCAAATCGCCTAAAGTAACGACGAAAACAACGAAAATTTTATTTCTAAAGCTCTAAGGGCTTAACTGTTTCAGATTGCGGGTCGTTCAGCAGTCTGTCGGCCTCAATAATCAGAGACTGGGTGAGTTTAAAACTCAATACAGCCGCATCGAACCAGTCGAAAGTGGTTCTGCTATCTTTGGCCTGGCAGACTAAGGCGTCAAGAAGCGTGTCTTCCGAGCCGGGCAGGTACCGAAATATGTACTTTTCGCAACCCTTTTTCAGGACAAGCTGTCTAAAATTCTGTCGTGTTTTTTTAGCCATAGAATTCAACACCATCTCACCAATATCATTATCGGCCGCAAAGACAGGCCCCATAATAAGAATTTTAAATTTTTTCTGAATTACCCCACTTTCCTAAAGGGGCCGACATACAAAGATTATCGGCCATAAAAGGCCGTATTCTTTAAGAAACAGGGCGAAAGAATTGTAAATTTAAGTACTTTAGTTTTGAGGGTGTTATCTTCAGCCGGACAGGAGTGAATCTGCCGGCGGAGACAATTTGGGGCGTACTGGGGGCGATACTAATTATCAGTATCAGAAAGCCGTAAAAGATGTTCGCTGTCTTCTTTTGCCGTGAAAATCCGAAGCTGGCAGACAAGTTGGCAGGACAGGCGAAGGCACAAAGTTTATTGAAGATTTAAGGTTGAAGTTTTTAAAATTCCTAATAATGTCAGGTAAGTGGAATTTGAATGAGCTTAATCTATGATAAATTTTGGGATAACAGAACGGAAAAGGCAAGAGCTCCAGAGGCGGATGGGCGACTGTCATTTGTTTGAGAAGGATATTGAGGAGAAATTTGTTCGAAGCGGCGGGGCAGGAGGGCAGAAGGTCAATAAAAGTTCTACCTGTGTTCAGCTAAAGCATATTCCCAGCGGATTGGCGGTTAAGGTTCAAAAGAGCCGGAGCCAGGGACTGAACCGTTATTATGCGAGGAGGCAGATGTGCGAGTTGCTGGAGAATAAATTACTGGGTAAAGAAAGCCCGGAAGCGAAAAAAACAGCAAAAATCAGAAAGCAGAAAGACAGAAGAAAACGGAGAGCGGAATAGTGAAAAGTGAAGATTGCGGGACTAATCCCCACGGTTTCTTTGCGGAAACTGCCTGCCCCCGCGTTTCACGCGAGGCGGGGCGGCGGGAATGCGGGGATAATAAAAAAAAGGCTCACCTTTTGGGCGAGCCTTTCTATATTATGCAAATCTTGTTGATTCGTTAAGCTGGTGTTACATTGTTGGCACAGGGACCCTTTTTGCCCTGTCCCACTTCGAAGTTAACCTTCTGGTTCTCATCGAGAGTCGCGTAACCTGTAGTTTTCACTTCCGAATGATGGACGAACAAATCATTGCCGCCGTCGTCGGGAGTAATAAAACCATAACCTTTGTCTGCATTAAACCATTTTACTGTTCCTAAACTCACTTTACTGCTCCTTGACCTGTCTAAGGCCGTTAAAACATACTATCTCTCGTTTAAATTTAATTGGAAGCATACTCTTGAGAGATGAAAGGATATACACCAAACATACTGAATTATATAAACTGGATTTATAAAGTCAACAAAAATATAAAATAGTTTTTGTGCCAATAAAGGCGTTTATCAGCGGGAAACGGCGTTATTGACGGATTGTTTCATAGATTTTTTTGCAGGTTATTAGAAGTTTTTCGCACCAGTCAATCGGCATAATGCAGGCGGTATCGGATTTTGATTTTTCCGGATTCGGGTGCACCTCAAGGAACAGGCTATCGGCGCCAGCGGCGACGGCGGCGCGGGCCAGAACCGGAGCCATTTCTCTTGCTCCGGCGGTGGCGCTGCCAAGCCCGCCGGGCTGCTGTGTGCTGTGGGTGGCGTCAAAGACGACCGGACAGCCGATAGCTTTCATCGCAGGTATTGCGGTCATATCGTTGACCAAACGGTTATAGCCGAAAAATGTGCCTCTTTCGGTTAGCAGAATTTTATCGCTGCCGGTCGAGCGGATTTTTTCAACGGCGTTTTTCATTTCATCGGGCGACATAAACTGGCCCTTCTTGACATTTACCGCTTTGCCGGTTTTGGCGCAGGCGACGAGAAGGTCGGTCTGTCTGCAAAGAAAGGCAGGTATCTGAAGGCAGTCGACGACTTTGGCGGCAACGGCGGCTTGTTCGGGGCTGTGGACATCTGTTACGAGCGGCAGAGAAGTTCGTTTTTTGACCTCGGCTAAAATTTCAAGACCTTTTTCAATGCCTGGGCCTCGGAAACTGTCGATGCTGCTGCGGTTTGCTTTGTCGAAACTTGCCTTGAAAATTATCGGTATGCCGGTCTTTTGACCGATTGCTTTTAGTCTTTCGGCGACCTCGAGGCAAATTTGCAGAGATTCGATAACGCAGGGGCCCGCTATGACAAATAAGCCGGCGTCTGATTGGATTTTTATATCGCCTATTTTAAACATATTGTACTCCGCAAATAAACCCGCCGTAAAACCCCGACAGAGCGGGACAGGCGGCGGGCTAAATATTTACCGCTCCATTATCCACCGTCGCCAAAGGCTATGGCGGGACAAGCTGTCGCGGCTCTGAACCCTGTCATACACGATGACGGGCTAACCACAAACGAGATTGCCGCGCTGCGCTCGCAATGACGACGCGTCGCCGTGCCGGCGACGGCTAAACGGGTTTATTCAAAAACTCTGAAAATTCTTCTTCTCATACCGACCGGTTTGCTCTTGGGCGGGATGAGAACCTTTACGGCCTGCGGGATAATCGTAACTTCGAGCGGCAGGGCAGGGCCGGGATCGCCGTCAAGCTCGGTCTCTATCGGCATATCGGAATATATTTTAATCTTTTTGCATTGTTTATAAATAACATTTTTGCTTCTTAGATGTTTTTTAAATACCGTCATCAGAGAATGATATAACAGATGCGGCTTATTTTGGCATTTATAAATGCAGACATCGAGCAGGCCGTCGCCGTAATCGGCATTTTTCAGTATCGGCAGGCCCAGAGCGTATCGCGATATGTTGCCGAAAATTACAAGACCTCGGTCACAAAAGACGACCTCATCCTCGACCTCGACGGTAAATTTCGGGAAATCATATTGCAGGAAAGATTGAAGAATAGGAAAAAAGTAATGCAAATGTGTGATGTTGCCTTTTCTCTGGGCGTCAACGAGTTTTACGACTTTGCCGTCGAAGCCGACGCCGCCGACGGAAGTGAAAAATTTGTCATTTCCCTTGCACAAATCGAGGGGATGCAAAATTTCGGCTTCAAAAACGCGAACGGCGGTTTTGAAGTCAAATTTGTAGCCCAACTCGTTGGCGAGGAGGTTTTCCGTTCCGCAGGGCAGAATCATTAAAGGTTTATCGCTGCCTTCAAGGCCGTGGACGACTTCTCGGATTGTACCGTCGCCGCCTGCGACAATAACCATCGCACAATCGTATTTAACGGCCGCATCGGCAGCTAATTCCTGTGCGTGATTTAAATATTGGGTGTAATTTATCTGAAGCTTGAAGTTCTTCCGCTCAAGATAAGTAATGAACTTTTTGGCCAGCGTTTTTTCACTGTGGGCGCCGGATTTTGGATTTATTATCAGCGAGATGTAGCCGATTTGCGGATTCATTATTTTTTATCGAACACTATCTTTCTTTGCTTTGAGCCGTTTTTTTTTATTGCTTCTTCCATCAGGTGAGCGTAGCTTTGCGGGGTGTGCGGGATTTTTTCCAGGCCGAGTTTTTTCTGAGCATCTTCGATAAATTTATCGTCGGGGCCTTCAATCTCGATGAATTTGCCTATCAGAGGCAGCTCATCCAGAGCGACTTTGCAGCCGGCAAAATCCCACAAGCTGCGTTTCTTTTCGATTGAAAGTCTTTCCTTATATCCGAGATAGCTGAAAAGTTCGGCGAGTTCTTCTGCTTTTTCGACTTTTATGCCTATTTCACGACGGCTCTTGAAGCGATGGTTCTCTCTTGCCCCTTTGTATGTAAGTTCAATGGCCTGACCGATGTGATTTTGATGCCTTCTTATCCGCAGGCAGCGGTCGGAATTGACGAGCGAATCGTGAGAATCGTCGTAATAAGCGTCGGTCTGCAGAAAATCGCCTTCAAATTTAGCGTCTAACCGTTTTAATTTCGCGACGGTCGGCTCGAACGCGTCAACTTTCAATTTCAGTTCAATTTCAAGCATATCCAATCATCCTTTGCTACCGAGAAAAACGAATTATTTATCCGCCTGCGGCGGACAGAGAGCACAGAGTCCACAGAGATATTTAATTTTTAGCCACGAATGAACACGAATTTACACAAAATCAAATTATCTTTATTTGTATGTCTTGAAAAAGTCATAATCAACTTCAAATACTTTTTTAGGTTTTACGCCGAGCTCCAATTTTTCAAAAATTTCAACTAATTTATTTCCGTCAACTAACTCAATAACCTCAACACCGTCACGCCTTGCCTCTTTTTGTGCATCAATTGTAAAATTTCCTGTTGTGATAATAAGACCTTTGTCTGCCCGACCAGCCATAGCACCCCTGAAATCTCGAACTTTTGACGCAGAAACGGTATCTTTGTACCTTTTGCATTGAAATAAAACACGAAGACTGACAAAGGGATTAACCTGTAATATGCCAATTCCATCTATTCCGCCATCGCCAGGCCTGCCGGTGATGGTAACTTGTTCAAAACCAGATTCACGAAGTAATCTTTGACAAACTCTTTCAAATCCGCCTGGTGATAGACTTTGGAGGGTATCCAAAAGAGATGGTTGGAAATCATCAGATTCTGAAAATTCTTTATTATCAATACTGTCTATTGATTCCACATTTACTTTTGTTTTGTTATCATTTTGTTTTATGAAAATATCCTGAATCTCTCGAAAATATTTTTTTGCATCTTCAAGAGTTAGTTTTGCATTCAATCCTTTATCTGTTAATGCCCAAACTCCCCTTTGCGAAGAATCCATAAATCCAGACTTGACGAGATACATTCTTGCCCAGGCAATCTGATTTCGTACTCTGGAGGCTCCGCTTTCGAGAGTTTCTTCCTGCAATTTTTTTGAAATATTCAAGCTCTCAATAACTGCGTCGGTCACTTCTGACGAACTCCCAGAGCCTCCCAGTTTTTTTAAAACTTCCACGACTGGGACGAAGAAACGCAGAAACTCCGGCCCATTATCTTTTTTCATAATTTCTCATTCGTTCAATTCGTGTTCATTCGTGGCTAATTTATGTCACAATATTAACAAGTCTGGATTTTATTACGATGACTTTTTTAATTTCTTTGCCTGCAATAGCGGAAGCGACTTTTTCGCAGGCCAATGCCTTTTGCTTAATCTGTTCCTCGTCAGCATCGGGAGAGACGGTAATTTTGCCCTTAATTTTGCCGAGGACCTGGACGGCAAGCTCGAGCTCTTTTTCCTTTACCAGGTTTTCATCGAACTTCGGCCAGTTTTCATAAGCGAGGGTATCGTTATGTCCCAGACGATGCCAGAGTTCTTCGGCGATGTGCGGGGCGAAAGGAGCCAGTAAAAGCAGAAAGCCGTCGATTGTCTGCTTCGATATTTTTTCGAGTTTTCCGATGTGATTTATGAAAATCATCATCTGGCTTATCGCGGTGTTGAATCGGAAATTTTCAATATCGCCGGTAACTTTTTTTATCGTCTGATGGCCAATTCGCAGCGTTTCTTCGAGCGGCGGACAGTTTTGGATAGTGTTTTTAACTGCCCCTGCCTCGTCTATGATGTTTTTCCAGACTTTATATAAAAATCGGTGTACGCCTTCAACTCCCTGCATATTCCAGGGTTTTGTCGCTTCGAGCGGCCCCATAAACATTTCGTAAAGCCTCATCGAATCGGCGCCGTAATCGGTGATAACCTTATCGGGGTTGACTACATTGCCGCGGGATTTGCTCATTTTCTGGCCGTCTTCGCCGAGTATCATACCCTGATTGACGAGCTTCTTAAACGGTTCGGCCGTGCTGACGAAACCTAAATCGTAAAGCAGCTTGTGCCAGAAACGGGAATAGAGCAGATGGAGAACGGCGTGTTCTGCGCCGCCGATGTATAAATCGACCGGCATCCAGTAATTTTCTTTTTCCTTTGACCAGCCGGCATCGGAATTTTTCGCATCGAGATAGCGCAGATAATACCAGCAGCTTCCTGCCCACTGCGGCATAGTATTTGTTTCTCGTTTTGCCTTTGTTCCGTCCGGCAGTGTTATATTGAGCCATTCGTTAATCGTCGCAAGCGGCGATTCGCCCGTGCCGGCAGGCTTGTAGGTTTTTACTTCCGGCAGCGTCAGCGGAAGCTGAGTCTCGTCGAGAGCGGTTATGCTTGAATCGGGATGATGGAGAATCGGGAAAGGCTCGCCCCAGTATCGCTGGCGGCTGAAGAGCCAATCGCGCAGTTTATAATTGACGGCTTTTTTGCCAAGTCCTTTTGCTTCGAGCCAGGCAGTTATTTTTTCTTTGAATTCAGCAGTCGACAAACCATTAAATTTGCCGCTGTTTATGGCGATACCGTCGCCGGTGAAGCAGTACTGGCCTTTTTCAACTTTTTCCGCCAGTTCTTTATCGCCGGCCGGTTCGACGACGGGAATAATCGGCAGGCTGAACTTTTTGGCGAATTCAAAGTCGCGGTCATCGTGGGCAGGGACGGACATTATCGCGCCTGTGCCGTAGCTTATAAGGACATAGTCGCTAATCCAAATTGGGATGTTTGTACCGTTGACCGGGTTGACGGCGAATGCGCCGGTAAATTCGCCGGTCTTGTCTTTGGCAAGGTCCGTTCTGTCGAGGTCGCTTTTGCTTTGAGCCTTCTTTTTGTAATCTTCGACGGCCTTTTTATTTTCCGCGGTTGTAATTTGATCGACGAAGGGGTGCTCCGGCGCAAGAACCATATAAGTTGCGCCGAAAAGCGTATCGGGGCGGGTCGTAAAGACCGTAATTTTTTTATCGCTGCCTGCAATTTGGAAATCGACTTCTGCACCGATGCTTTTGCCAATCCAGTCGGTTTGAAGTTTTTTAATTGAGTCCGGCCAATCGACTAATTTTAAATCATCGATGAGTCTGTCGGCGTATTTTGTGATTCGCAGCATCCACTGTCTCATCGGTTTTCTGATGACCGGATGGCCGCCTCGTTCGCTTACGCCTCCGACGACCTCTTCGTTGGCAAGAACGGTGCCGAGTTCGGGGCACCAGTTTACGGCAACCTCGGCTTCATAGGCGAGGCGGTGAGCGTCGATATATTTTAGTTTTTCTTTTCCGCTCAAGCCCGCGGGAATCGGCAGTTGGTCAATCGGCTTTGCCTTTTGCCGGGTTTCATCGAAATAGCTGTTGAATAACTGAAGGAAAATCCATTGCGTCCATTTATAATATTTCGGGTCTGTGGTATCAACCTGTCTGTCCCAGTCATAGGAAAAGCCCAGCGATTTAATCTGTCTGCGCATATTGTCGATGTTCTGCTGGGTTGTTTTGGCGGGGTGTGTGCCTGTTTTGACGGCGTATTGCTCGGCGGGCAGGCCGAAAGCGTCCCAGCCGATTGGATGGAGGACATTAAAACCGTTCATCCTTTTATAACGGGCGATGATGTCGCTGGCGGTGTATCCTTCCG
>JAQTQF010000163.1 GCA_028712345.1 Phycisphaerae bacterium
AACCTCCGTCTCCGCCCGCACGAGAAAGACGAACTGGCGCATTACGCAAAGGCCTGCGTTGATGTCGAATATAAATTCCCATTCGGCTCAGGCGACTGGCAGGAACTCGAAGGTATCGCAAACCGCACCGACTTCGACCTCCGTCAGCACCAAAGAGGAATGCGAACTCTCAATTCGTGGTACGAAAAGAAAGGATATTTATCGAAAATCGAACTCAACTCCGAATCCGAAGATTATCAGAAGGGACCTTTGAGCTATTTCGACGAGGAAGGCAAACAGCGATTTATCCCTTTCGTAATCGAGCCAAGCGCGGGTATCGACAGAAGCTGCCTTGCGTTTTTAGTTGATGCTTACGACGAAGAAGAGGTTAAGGGTGAAACTCGAGGCCTGCTCCGTTTCCATCCCGCCATCGCTCCGATTAAAGCAGCCATTTTCCCGCTGGTCAAAAAAGACGGTATGCCGGAGATTGCGACGAAAATTTACGATGATTTGAAAAAATATTTCGCCTGCTTCTACGATGAAAAATCCGCGGTCGGCAGAAGATACCGCCGGCAGGACGAAGCGGGCACGCCATACTGTATCACCGTTGACGGCCAAACTAAAGAAGATAATACCGTTACCGTCAGAGAGCGAGACAGTATGAAACAGGAAAGAATTAACATCTCGCAGGTAAAACAATATCTGCGCGACAAATTAGATATTTAAACACGGATTGTAAATTATATATCTCTGTGTTCTCTGCCTGTCCCGCCATAGCCTTTGGCGAAGGCGGATGAGCTCTGTGGCCAAAAAATAACATAAGTATTCTCTGTGGCAAATTTTGAAGGCTGGAAATATGAAAAAATTATATTTGTCTCAAACTGACAGAAAAATTTTTGGCTTTTGCGGCGGATTAAGCGAAATGCTCGGGATAGACTCGACACTTCTGCGGCTTGTTTTTATTTTCTTGTGCCTGCTGACGGGTATAGCCCCTCTGCTTATTACATATATCATCGCCGGCATAATTACGCCCGGCAGGCCGAAGAACCAACAAGAAATAAAATAAAAATGGTATTTGACGGATTTTTTGCCGTCATGCTGAGCCCCTTGTGTCATGCTGAGCAAAGCGAAGCAGCTCATCAAGGAATAAACAAGATTCTTCGGCTGAGGCCTCAGAATGACGAGGTATATATGCTTGTCAAAACTATGTTTGTGTAAACTGATAAACTCTGACAAAAAAACAGGTACAGAAAGCATGGAAAGCACGAAGAAATATGCTTCAACGGTGTAAATCCGTGTTAATCCGTGTCTTTTTCATTTTGTTATATACTAAGTAAAAATGATATTCGACAAACTAAAAAATTATAAACTTTATAGCAATCTTTCGGCCCAAATCGCCAAAGCGCTGACCCTGGCCGCCCAAACCGATTTTGAAAAAATCGCCGACGGAAAATACCCGCTCGACTCGGAAAATCTTTACTATACGGTTCAGCGATACAAAACCTCGCCCCTGCTCGACAAAATCGAGGCTCATAGAAAATACATCGACATCCAGCTTCCGAACGAATCGGCTATACCAATAGTAAAGGGCTTAAACAGGCAATCGAGTATAGCGACGAAAAAGATATCGAATTTTTCCTTGCCCCTAAAGACATAACCTTTTTAAATATGACTAAGGGTAATTTCGCGATATTCTGGCCGCACGATGCCCATATGCCCGGCCGGCAAATGGATAAAACTGAAGAAATTTTGAAAATTGTATTTAAAATCAGGATTTAAAATGTTCAGCAATATTACAAAAATAGCAGACCTGAAAGACAATGTAGAAAAAACTGTAACTATCGGCGGATGGGTTTATCATTCGCGCCCCGGCGGAAAAGTCATCTTCCTTGTCGTCCGCGACGGCAGCGGCCTGTGCCAGTGCATCATCGAAAAAACCGCCGTGCCGGAAGAATTATTCAGCCAGTTGGCGCATTTGAGTATGGAATCTTCTCTTACCCTTACCGGCACAGTGCGGGCAGACGACAGAAGCGTCGGCGGATACGAACTTGCCGTTACCGACGCCAAAATTTTATGCCCCTCGCAGGATTATCCGATTACGCCCAAATCTCACGGCATAGATTTCCTTCTGAAAAATCGTCATCTTCACCTCCGTTCGCAAATGCCCTGGTGCATCGGCAGAATCCGCCACACTCTCGTCAACGCCATCAGACAATTTTTCAACGACAACGGTTTTACCCTCGTCGATACTCCGATTTTTACCGGCATTGCGGGCGAAGAAGCAGGCAGCCTCTTCGAGGTCGATTATTTTGGCCTCCCCGCAAACCTCACCCAGACAGGCCAATTGCACCTCGAATGTGCGGCATTAAGTTACGGCAGAGTTTACTGCTTCGGTCCGACATTCCGCGCCGAAAAAAGCAAAACAAGAAGACACCTTACCGAATTCTGGATGGTCGAGCCGGAAGTTACCTTCATCGACCTGCCCGGCCTTCTCGAAATAGCAGAAAATTTCGTATCGTTCATAATAAAAAAAGTTCTCGAAACCAATCGCGCCGAACTTCAAACCCTCGGCGCCAATATCGCGTCACTCGAAAAAATCCAGCCGCCCTTTTATCGTTTGACATATACGCAGGCATCGGAAATTCTGACAAGTCAAAAGGCTCAGGATTTTCTCGCCGCCCAGTTGAACGAATTTAAAACCGCCAAACAGGAAACCGAAAACAAGATTGCCGCCCTTGAGGCCGAGAGCAAAGGGGCGATAAAACAGTGGCGAAAAGACAAAATCGCTTCCGAGCTTATCGACCTCCGCATCGAACTGGGCGAACTTGATACGAAGATTGAGAATAATCCCAAGCACGCCAAACTCGCCGCCGAGTTCAAATGGGGCGAGGATTTGGGCGGAAGCGATGAGACGCTCATTTCTCTTATGCACGACAAGCCCGTCTTCGTAACCCACTATCCCAGAGAAGCTAAAGCGTTTTATATGAAGCAGGACTCCGAAAATCCCAAAGTCGTGCAGAATTTCGATATGCTCGCCCCGGCAGGCTTCGGCGAAATCATCGGCGGCTCGATGAGAGAAGACAGCTACGACAAACTGCTCGCGAAAATAATTGAGCATAAATACAAGATCGAAAATTATCAGTGGTATCTCGATTTGCGAAAATACGGCTCGGTGCCGCACGGCGGGTTCGGACTCGGCGTCGAAAGAACTCTCGCCTGGCTCACAGGCGAAAAACACATCCGCCAGTGCATCGCCTTCCCGAGAATGATGGATAAAATTCTAAAATAAAATTCGTTTAGCCCCCAACTTTATGTTAAGGGTTCGTTTAGCCGTCGCCGGCACGGCGACGCGTCATTGCGAGCGCATCGCGGCAATCTCGTTTAGCCCCAACTTTATGTTGGGGGTTTGTTTACTTCGCAGAGACCTTTTAAATAATGAACAAAAAGCAATTTGAAGAACTTGCCAAAAACCCAAAATTCATCAGCGGCATTTATAACTACTGCGACAGATGGTGCCGGCGATGTTCTTTTACGCAGCGATGTATGACTTTCGCGTTATGTGAAGATAAATTTGATAATCCTCAATCAAAAGACATCAGCAATAAAATTTTTTGGGATAAATTGGGGGATATTTTCAAGGTAACTCTCGAAATGGTTAAAGAAACCGCAGAGAAAATGGGGGTCGATCTTAATTCCATCGACCTTGAAAAGGCGGCAAAACACGAGGAGCGGATACACAAAATCGTCGAAGAACAGCTATATACTCAGACTGCGATTGAATATGTAAAAATGGCGAATAACTGGTTCGATTCAAACAAAGAACTGCTCGAAGACAAAGCCGATGAGTTAAAGACGCAGATTGAAGCTGACATCCCCGGCATAAAACCCGTTGATGAAGCGATAGGCATAAAGGACTGCCTTGAAATAATCCGCTGGTATCAACACCAGATATATGTCAAACTTTGTCGATCAGCCGGCGGAATGATACAGGACGAAAGCGAAGAAATCGAATATTACCTGCATGATGCAAACGGTTCGGCAAAAGTAGCCATTATCGGAATTGAACGCTCAATCATGGCATGGGGAAGACTGCTAAATCAATTTCCCCAACAAGAAAGGGAAATCCTCGAACTGCTGGTGAACCTGAAGAAGTTGCTGCGAATGGTTGAAACGGCATTTCCGGACGCACGGGCATTTGTCAGACCGGGATTTGATGCAATAAATTAAACTTAGAATACTTGCTAACATATCCGCCAAGATGTAAAATTTATAGTATGAAAAAGACAAACACTAAAAACGGTTTTGCCATTTTGATGGTTCTTGTCGCGGTGGTGATAATCGCCCTGCTGTATATGATTGACCTCTCGGCGATGTTCGGGCCCGGCCAAGGCACCGAAAACATCAACTATTACGCCGAACGCCCCTGGTTCGAGGAAAACCGACTCCTGCCGGACAGCGCCTTACCCGTAAAGCAAACCGGCAAAGGCGGAAAGGTCCTCATAGAAGACAAAACCATCCTCAAAGGCGAGGTCAGGCGCAAAGACGAAACTAAAGGCCGAATCGAAATAACAATCACTCCTGACGGCAAAGCGGCTGGTAATTGCCTCTGCCAATACGAATACACCGACAGCAGTTATAAAATCGAAGCCCC
>JAQTQF010000164.1 GCA_028712345.1 Phycisphaerae bacterium
AATCCCGACCGTCAATTAAAAGAACTGGCTGAGGAAGTCCGGTTTGTGCCAGAACAGAAAAAAGTAGATTCGCTCCTTGAAATATTTTTGAAACAGAAATTCGACACTGCCGTTGTAGTTGACGAATTCGGCCAAACTGCCGGCGTTGTCTGTCTCGAAGATATTATAGACCATATAATCGGCACAGAAACCGAGCAGCAGGACATCAAACCTATCGAACAAATTGGTCCGATGCAATACCGTCTTGCCGGCGATTTGTCGATACATCACTGGGCAGAGGATTTCGGGCTGGATTATACGAATGCGAGATTTTCTACTGTTGCCGGACTGACTGCCGCACTGCTTGATAAAGTTCCAAAAAGCGGAGATGTCGCGTATCTTCAGAATCTGAAATTTACGGTCGAGACGGTTCACAAGCACAGAATCAAATCAATTATACTTTCCTTTGAACCGTTCAGAGGTAAAAAATGATAACAGCCGTTAAAATTATATTCATAATAATCGGCGTTATGCTGGCCGGTTTCTTTGCCGGTGTTGAAACCGGCATATACAGAATAAGCCGATTCAATCTGCGAATCGGCATAGAAAGGAAACGCCCCTTTTATAAACTGCTTGGGACGGTATTGAGCGATACTCACGGCCTGATGTTATCTATGCTTATCGGCACCAATCTTTCGCATTATTTCGTTACAAGCGTGGTTACGGCGATGTTTATCGCTGTGGCACATTCACATCATAAAGCGGAATTTTACGCGACAATAACGATGACTCCGGTGTTCTTTGTTTTCTCGGAACTGATCCCGAAAAGCATCTTCGTTTATTATGCCGACTACCTGATGCCCCGTTTAAGCTTTTTTGTATGGGCCGGGCACAAGTTTTTTACATTTATCGGTATTGTTCCACTTTTGAAACTGCTGGCAACAATAACCGGCAAAGCTACCGGTAATGCCCCATCGAGTCAACCGGCCATCGTGGCAATTCAAAGGCATCAGATAAGTCAGATTGCCGCTGATACTATCGAAGAAGGTATCCTTAGCGATGCACAAAGCCGGATAATCAGCCGGCTGATAAATATACCGCATATAAAAGTCTCTGATGTGATTACGCCTCTGGGAAAAGTGGATATGATTGATGTCGAAAGTTCCCGCCGGGTACTGCTGGCTAAACTTACTCAATCGGATTATGCAAGACTGCCCGTCTATGAAAAAACGACAAACAATATTCTCGGCTTTATCGATGTGTATGATATCCTTAACAGCCAGTCGGATTTTGAAAACCTCAGAGAATTTGTAAAGCCGATTATGATGATTACTGAAAATCTTTCCGTCGCGGCAGCTCTGGAAAAAATGAGAAATGAAAATCAGAGAATTGCGTTAATAATTTCCGCAAAGGCTGCAGGCAGGAATCTGGGAATTGTTACAATCAAGGATTTGGTCGAGGAATTCATCGGGGAACTGACGCATATTTAATTACAAATAATACTCTCTCTCTTGATTCTTTTCGATTCCCGCTGGAGTTTACCCTCGTGAAAACGGGGGCGGGACTGACAATTGTTATCAATTCTCTTCATCGATTATCGCTTTGATTATATCGTACATAGCTACTTTGGTATTAAAATTGGCATCGTTTGCAAGCATAGAAAAAATGTATTCCTTATCGCCGGCAATAAATGACCCCGATAAAGCCCGAACACCGTTGATATAGCCGGTCTTGGCGAATACTTTTCCGCGATATTTATTCTGATAGAAATATTTTTGCAGTGTGCCATCGATACCGCCTGAGGCAAGGGTATCTCTAAACATCGGCCAAAGGTTGCTCGAATAGGCATCGGACAGGACACGGACAATTATATCGGCAGTTAATTTGTTTTTACTGCTCAAGCCGCTGCCGTCATCTATATTAAAATTAGTCGGTTCGGCTCCGAGTGATATCAGATAATCCGTTACGGCTTTTTGTCCATTTTGCCAGCTTCCGCCCCTGCCGCCCGCAATAAGTCTTGCACCGAGAGTTTTAAAAAGACTTTCAGCGGCAAGCTGGAAACTGTCTTTGTTGCATCGAGCCAGAACATCGATTATAGCCGTTCGCTGCTCGACAAGAATCTGCAACCGTTCAGAGCCGACCGTTTTTACGGTCAGCCGGCCGGATGTTTTTATGCCGGAGTTGTTGAGGTTTTCGGCAAGCAGAAATCCGAAGAAAGCGGCAGGTCTTTCTATTGCGACATCAAAAGAAGCCGGACGCCTGCACTTTCCATTAACAATTATAACATTCTCTTTTTCGGTTCGATAAGCGCCTATTGCGCTGTCGCCTTTGCTGAGCGGCTGAACTTTATTGATAAGCGTAAGATAATCCGTTGCCGGTTCGGTCGTCAGGATTATCTGCCCGTCTCTGTTAATCGCGGAAATTTTTAAACAGTTGCCATTGTAATTCAGTCCGCTTACTTCACAGGCATAAGGTCTGTTGAGCTGGTCAGGCGGCCAATTTGGATGGCAGCGATTGTCCTCAAACACAGAACTGTCAATAACGATATCTTCTATTTCGTTTATGTTTTTCTCTTTAATGGCACTGATAATCTTCGATATGAAATCGGAATTATTCACATCGGCAAGTCCCAGCAACGGGTCTCCAGAGCCGATTATAAACAGACTCTTGCCGACAATTGCGGCGGTGGTAACAAACTCAAATTCTTTGCCTAAATATTTGAGGGCGGCAAAACTTGTTACAAGTTTCATATTCGAGGCGGGAGTCAAAGAGAGATTTTCACTGCGGCGAAAAACCGCCTTGCCTGTTTCAGCCTCGGTTATGAGGATACTAAATTTGACCTTTGCTTGGTCTTTTCTCGCTAAAATTTGCTCTATTTCCTTCTGCGCCGCCCCTTTGCTGTTTAGGCTGGTCAGCAAAACGATTAAACAAACAAAACATCCATATTTTTTAAATTTTACAGGTAACATGGGTAGTTCTTCTACCACGAAACAAAACCAAAATCAACACTTAAAGTAACTCCTTTAATATCAAGTGGTTATATGAATTTACATTTCTTTTGTATAATTCATCCTGTCCGGTTGACAACAATATGTGCGGCAGTTATACTGACCTGCTGTTCAACAGTATTTTAAGATTTGATTGAATCCAGATTATTTGAAATTTTGCGGCTTCTTAGCCGTGGCGAGCTTCCGGAGTATCAGTGGATGAATATTCCGGAAGTTTTTTTATATCTTGACAGCTAAGTATGTAATTTGTTATATGGTAGTCAGTTATGACAGAATGTACTCGCCCAAAAAAAGGAATTTTTACAGCAGCCGTCCTCGCCAATAAGGCTGGCGGGGAGAATTTCTTTCGTTTGAGTCTGGAGCTCTTTGACGATGCGGCAAAAGCGTTCGGTGCCGCTCTGCCAGGCCAGTTTGCCGAATTTGACATTTCATCTGTCGCTCTGCCGGCAAAAGAGCATATTCCGAACGAGCTTTCCGACAAATCATCAAGGCAAATCCTTCTTCGAAGGCCTTTCAGTTTTACAGATGTTGAAATTTTCGGCGACAAGGTAATTATCGAAATACTTTACTGTGTTCTCGGACCGGCAACATTGAGAATGAAAACTCTTAAAAGCGGCGACAAAATAAATCTTATCGGCCCGCTCGGAAACGGTTTCAAAATATATGGGGATAAAAAACTGGTGATTCTCGTCGCCGGCGGAATGGGCATTGCTCCCCTTTTGCATTTAGCCAAAGAATTAAAAAAACTTTCTGAAGTTCAAGTCGTTGCTCTCCTCGGCGCAAAAAGCGATTCGCAATTGCCCTGCCGGGAAATTAAGGATATAAAAACGCTTATCAGCACCGACGACGGGGCGGCGGGTTTTAAGGGCTTTGTTACTGAAATGCTTAAAAACTGGCTTAAGGAAAACAAGCCGTTTAATCGCGAAACGATTATCTATACCTGCGGGCCTGAAGTAATGATGGCGAAGGTTGCTGCGATAAGCTCCGAGTTCAATATACCCTGCCAGGTAAGCCTTGAAAGAATGATGGCCTGCGGAACGGGTTTGTGTCAGGGATGCGCCGTTAAATGCGTAGATAAAGAAACGAACGAAACGGGTTATAAACTTTGCTGTAAGGACGGCCCGGTTTTTGAGGCAGATGAAGTTGTATTTTAGCCACGAATGAACACGAATAAAAACGAGATATGAGTAAAAAAATTGATATGTCAGTTGATTTTGCGGGCTTGAAGCTGAAGAACCCGGTTTTCACCGCTTCGGGCACCTGCGGTTATGCCGATGAGCTTGAAGATTTTATGGATATAGACACTCTCGGCGGCTTTATAACCAAAAGCATCACTCTCGAAAAACGCCACGGCAATCCCGTGCCGCGAATCGTCGAAACCGATTCGGGAATGCTCAACGCCATCGGACTTGCCAATATCGGCATCGAAAAATTTATCGCTGAAAAAATTCCGCTGATAAAACAATACAAAACGCCCTTCTTTGTAAACATCGCCGGTAAAACGATTGAAGAATATATCGCAGTCGCTGAAAGACTCGCCGATTGCGGCGAAATTGCCGGGGTCGAACTGAATATAAGCTGTCCGAATGTCAAAAAAGGCGGAATAACCTTTGGCACGGACC
>JAQTQF010000165.1 GCA_028712345.1 Phycisphaerae bacterium
AAAAATTTGGCATAATGCAGGTGTTCCCCTGGTTCGGCAAGATTGAGGCAAGAACCGATATCGCTGCTGCACAAGCAAAAGCAGCACACAAGCAATACGAAGCAACAAAACTGAAACTCTTCCAGCAGGTCAAAGAAGCTTTCTATGAGTATGCCTATCTGAAGCAGGCAACGGAAATCGCAGACGAAAACCTTGAACTTCTGAAGCATTTCGAAGAGGTTGCCCGCACAAAATACGAAACAGATACTGCTACACATCCGGATATTATTCGTGCACAGATTGAACTGGCAAAACTTGAAGATGTTCTCAAAAGTCTGCAGGAATTAAGACAGCCTACAGTTACAAGGCTAAATGCCACACTCAACAGGTCCCCAATGTTTCTATTGCCATGGCCTGAGAAACCAATGTTTTCTAAAGCCAAGATTGATCAAAACAAATTAATTGAGTTGATCATAACCAACAACCCCGAACTGCAGGGATTAAACTGGGAAATTGAGGCAGCTAAAAGTAAGGTAGAGTTGGCAAAAAAGAAATTCTATCCGGATATTGGGGTTGGGGTTGACTGGATTCAAACCGATGGTGCACATTCTGCCGGTGTTCGAGATAGCGGCAAAGACCCCGTTATTTTGATGTTTTCAATGAATATTCCTTTATGGCAGGATAGCTATAAAGCCGCAGAACGACAGGCTAAAGCAAATGCAAGTAAAACTCGGCATCAAAAAATAGATTTTGAAAACAAGATGATATCACAGGCTGTTGAAGTGTTGTATGACTATGAAGATAGTCAGAGAAAAGTGAATTTATACGGTGATACCCTGGTGCCGAAGGCAGAGGAACTGCTTCAGGCTTCAGAAGCTGCATACAGAGCGGGCAAGGTAGATTTTCTTTCGCTTATCGATGCCCAGCGTATGCTGCTTAAATACCAGCTTGACTACTATAGAGCTTCAACGAACAACCAGCAAAAACTTGCCGAGTTAGAAATGCTGGCTGGTATTGAACTGCAATAGTTTGAGAATAAATAAAAAGGTAAAGATAATGGTAAAACAAAATATAAGGCTGGCTGTTCCAATAATTCTTTTGGGTTTATACACAATAACTTTAGCGAATGAAAATTCGGCAGACAATCAAAGTAATGGATTTGGTTTTTCTGTTTTTACACTTATTGAAGCTCTTGGTATTTGTGCGTTAGTCAGTCTGCTGGTAATTTTTTAACCGGTTTATTCAGAAGAAAACTTGGAAGAAAGTTTTTGAAGATTCACAGGTTTTTTGCATGGCTAACTATAATTCCTGCGCTAAGTCATGGGATTACAGTCATGATTGTTTTTTAAACAGGAACAGGATGCTGACATATGAAAAAGTGGAAAATAATCACATTAATAGTCCTGGCAATTCTAACCTTTATAGCTGGATATGCTATCAGGGGGTGGAATACTTCTAAAAAGCAAATACAAACCTCAACATCCGCCAAACAACAGTGGTGGACATGTGCTATGCATCCACAAATTCGCCAGCCTAAGCCCGGTAAATGCCCCATCTGTTTTATGGATTTAATACCTGTTGCGACACATGACCATGATCAATCGGCAGGATCACGACAAATAATTTTTTCGCCGGAAGCTTTGAAACTAATGGAGGTACAAACAACCCCTGTCGAACATAAGCTTGTAGAAGCACAAATACGCTTGGTGGGTAAGGTCGATTACGATGAAACCAGAGTAAAACACATAACCGCATGGGTACCTGGTAGAATTGACAGGTTGTATGTTGATTTTACCGGGACAAGAGTGTTAAAGGGTGACCATATGGTATATCTCTACAGCCCTGAGCTTATCAGTTCTCAGGCTGAATTGATACAGACCCTCGAAGCCCAGCAGCGAATCAAACCCGAAACATCCGACCTTATAAAACGCTCAACAGAGGCAACTTTAGAGGCAGCCAGAGAAAAACTGCGTTTGCTTGGATTAACAGAACAACAGGTCGAACAGGTCGAAAAGACAGGCCAACCGACAGACCATATAACTATTAATGCGCCTATGGGCGGGATAGTTATAGACAAGCATGTAAGTGAAGGGATGTATGTAGATACCGGCACGAAAACTTATACCATCGCCGACCTGTCAGAGTTATGGGTAAAACTCGATGCCTATGAATCTGATATGATGTGGGTTAGATACGGCCAGGAAGTCGAATTTACAACAGAGGCCTATCCAGGCCAAATCTTTAAAGGAAAAATAAGTTTTATATCACCTACCCTTGACTCTCAAACCAGAACCATCAAGTTACGGGTAAATGTACAAAATCCCGATGAGAAATTAAAACCCGAGATGTTCGTCCATGCTGTTGTAAAATCCAAAGTCGCAAAGGGCGGACTGGTAATGAATCCTGATATGGCAGGCAAGTGGGTATGTCCGATGCATCCTTCTGTGATAAAGGAAACCAAGGGAAAATGTGATATATGCAGCATGGATATGGTAACGACAGAATCACTCGGTTATGTAAAAGCAGAACTTCCTGAGCGAGCACCACTTGTTATACCGGCTTCGGCGCCACTTATAACAGGCAAACGGGCTGTCGTATATGTACAGCTTCCCGACCCCAACAGACCTGTATTTGAAGGCAGAGAAATTACTCTTGGCCCAAGAGCAGGTGACTATTATCTTGTTGAACAGGGGTTAAATGAAGGTGATATGGTCGTTACCAACGGTAACTTCAAAATTGACTCAGCTCTTCAGATACAGGCAAAACCAAGTATGATGAACCCTGAAGAACAAATGAGCAAGCCGATGCCGTCCGGCCATCATCATTAATGATAAAATGAAAGATTAACTTATTCTGAAAGGACAAAAAATGGAAAAAAGAAAAGGACAACTGATTGTGGCTCTGATGCTTATTGCTTTGTTATCAACAGCGGCATTCTGGCTGGGCGGATGCAAAAAGAAAACCGATTCTGCAGCACAGCAAAGTACACAGGAACAAATGGTTTCCCAAACTATGGGAGCAATTGAGCAGACAACATGTCCGGTTATGGAAGGAAATAAAATCAATAAAGATATTTTTGTCGAGTACAAGGGCAAAAAGGTTTATTTCTGCTGTCCTGCCTGCAAAGAAAAATTTCAGCAGGAACCGGAAAAGTATATCTTGAAGCTGCCTCAGTTTAGTAAATAACAAAACGCTTTATCAATCGGAGCTGATAAGTTAGATGCTTAATAAGGTTATACGTTTTTGTCTTGAGAATAAGCTTGTTGTAACACTTATTGTTATTGCAGTTATTTGCTGGGGTATTCTTGTTGCACCATTCGACTGGAAGCTTGCAGACTTGCCAAGAAACCCTGTCCCCGTCGATGCGATACCGGATATAGGTGAAAACCAGCAGATTGTATTTACTGAATGGCCGGGCCGGAGCCCTCAAGATGTGGAGGATCAGATAACCTACCCTTTGACTTCGGCTTTACTTGGTGTTCCGGGTGTAAAAACAGTCCGCAGCTATTCTATGTTCGGCTTTTCAAGCATATACATCATATTTGAGGAAAACATAGATTTTTACTGGTCTCGCAGCAGAGTTCTTGAAAAGCTTAATTCCTTACCTGCTGGTGCTGTTCCAGAAGGTGTTCAACCGACATTAGGCCCCGATGCCACAGCTTTAGGCCAGATATTCTGGTATACGCTTGAAGGCAGGGACAAAAACGGAAATCCTACCGGCGGTTGGGACCTCGATGAATTAAGAAGCATCCAGGATTGGTATATTCGCTACGGGTTAATGGGCGCAAAAGGTATAAGCGAAGTAGCTTCTATTGGAGGCTTTGTCAAGGAATATCAGATAGATGTAGACCCTGATGCCATGCGGGCTTACGGAGTTGGTCTCGATGATATTTTCATAGCTGTCAAAAATTCTAATATAGATGTTGGTGCAAGAACCATAGAAATCAATAAGGTCGAATATGTAATCCGCGGCCTTGGCTTCGTGAAAAATCTTTCAGACCTTGAAAACACTGTTGTTAAAGTATCAGATAACATTCCCATATATGTAAAAAATATCGCCAATGTTTCTCTCGGCCCAGCTTTAAGACGCGGAGCATTGGACAAAAGCGGAGCCGAGGTTGCCGGAGGTGTTGCAGTTGTTCGTTATGGCTATAATCCTCTCGAAGCCATAAAAAACATAAAAAAGAAAATCGAAGAGATTTCACCAGGCCTGCCTAAAAAAAACCTTCCTGATGGAACTATATCACAGGTCAAAATAGTCCCGTTTTATGACCGTACTGATCTTATCTATGAAACCTTAGGAACACTCGAAACCGCTCTTACAGAGGAAATTCTGGTTACTATCATTGTTGTAATAGTGCTTGTACTGCATCTTAGAAGCTCGATTTTGATAAGTGCACTGCTGCCTTTAGCTGTTTTAATGTGTTTTATAGCGATGAAGTTGTTCGGCGTAGATGCCAACATTGTAGCGCTTTCCGGCATCGCTATAGCCATTGGCACTATGGTTGATATGGGAATCGTCATCTGTGAAAATATACTCAGGCATCTCAATGAATCAAAACCTGACGAGAATAAACTCGAAGTTATCTACAGGGCAGCAAGTGAAGTTGGCAGCGC
>JAQTQF010000166.1 GCA_028712345.1 Phycisphaerae bacterium
TAGGCGGAGCGGTTTTGCCGTCGCTCTTTTTCTTGGCTTCCTCATAAAAATACTCAATCAGTGTTGTGCCGTGATGCGTTTTTTTGAATTGTATTATTACCGCGGGAAGCCTGTACTCTTTGGCCATTTCAATACCGTCTTTTACATGACCGGCGATTATAAGCTGACTCATTGCAGGCGAAAGCTGGTCGTGCCTGCTTGCCGTGCCCATCTGGTTTTCAACAAAATACCGAGGCTTGCCGATTTTGCCGATATCATGATAATAAGCTCCAACCCTGCACAGAAGGCCGTTTGCGCCAATAGATTCGGCACCGGCTTCGGCGATCGAGCCTATCAAAAGACTATGACTGAAAGTGCCAGGCGCGTCCATCGCAAGCTTTTTGAGCAGCGGTTGATTGGCATCGCTATAATCCAGAAGCGTCATACTCGTTGCTATTCTGAAAACCTTTTCTATCAATGGCAAAAGAGCCTGAATGATAACACCGACAAAAATTGTCGCCGCGGCCATTACTACGGAAAAAGCTAACAGTGAACCAGACGGCTGGTTTTCATAAAGATTGGTCGCAAAGGAGACAATAAAAACCGCACCGCCGGCAGCAACGCCGACCTCGAGCAGTTTTATGCGGGTTCTTATTTCCCTTAAGAGAAAACAGCTTGTCAGGATTCCCGCTGCCATCGTCAGGAAAAGTGAAAAATCAGTTTCCCTGCCCGCCGCAAAGCAGATTAACGGCGCAAAAATAATACTCATTCCAATAGCGAACCGCTGGTCGTAAGCGATAACTAAAATTATTGCGCATGTTACCGCACAAGCCATCGCCAGATAATCACGATTCGGGAAAAACGCCCCAAGCCGGGCAACCGCCAGCAGGACAATAAATAATCCTGCAAGCGCCGTCGTTCTTGTATGCTTTTTGATTATTCTGTTATTGTAATGATAGATATATATCGCCATAGCAAGTCCGATGCCGGCAGAGATAAAAATAACCGAAATTATCTGACGCATCGGCTTAAAGCCGAAAACATCCTGACCGGCAAGGATACTCAGGATAAACGAGCTTGCCGTGATGAAAAAGAACAGTATCAGCAAAGACAGAGGGATGCCGCTGTTGACAAATTCACTTAAATTAGCGAACTTTTCAGCGGCGATATTTTCACGCAGCTGCTTACGGCGGGGGTTTATCTTTTTCTTGAAAAATAACATAGGCTAATGCTTACCTTTTTTCTTTTTGGCTTCGTAAGCCTGAACTATATTCTGTACGAGATTGTGCCGAACAATATCGGTATCGTCAAGTCCTATCAGAGAAATTCCATCAGTCCCGGCCAGAGTTTCCATCGCATCGAGCATTCCGCTCTTTACGCCTCTTTCAAGGTCAACTTGGGTAACATCTCCGGTTATTATCATTTTCGACCCTCTTCCCATACGAGTAAGAAACATAAGCATCTGCGAAGAGCTGGTATTTTGAGCCTCATCGCAGATAATGCAGGCCTCATTCAGCGTCCTGCCTCTCATAAACGCCAGCGGGATGACTTCTATTATATCCATATCTATCAGTTTACGCATCTGAGAAAATTCCATCATATCTTCAAGGCTGTCAAACAGCGGCCGCAGGTACGGATTCACTTTTGCCTGCAAATCGCCCGGCAGGAATCCCAGCTTCTCGCCGGCTTCGACAGCGGGGCGAGCCAGGACGATTTTTCGTATCTGCCTTTTTTTCAGCATCGAAACGGCCACCGCTACTGCCAGATAAGTCTTGCCCGTCCCGGCAGGTCCGGTGCAGAAGGTCAGGTCATAATTAAGCATTGCTTCTATATATCTTCGCTGGCCGCGGGTAAAAGGCTTTATGCTCTTTTTAGGTGAATATACATGGATGCCGAATTCTTCATCCGGCTCGATATTTACTTCGACTTTGCTTATCAGTCCGATTACATCGTTGGCGTCGAGTTTGCCGAATTTCACAAGATGTTTCCGCATCAGCTCAATGACACTGCAAGCCTTTTCGACATTTTCTTTTTGTCCTTCGAGAATTATCTGATTGTTCCTTGCCGCGATATTAACGATACAGCGGGCGCGGACAATCCGAAGATGTTCGTCGCCGGAACCGAAAAGCTCAAGCCGATGCTCGGCAGAATCCAATTGTATTGTTTGTTCCATAACAGCCAAAAGAAACCACGAATTAACACGAACATACACAAAATTATAACTATCTGGTATTCAGGCTTAATTTAAAATTTTTGCTTATTCGTGTTCATTCCAAACTAACTACAAAACTTACCTTTTTCTTCCATTTAAGCTCAAAGCAAAATTCATTCGTGGCTAATTAAAACCAATCTTGTTTTTATTCGTGTTCATTCGTGGCTAATTAAAACCGCCGAAAACTGCGAAAAACAAATAAGCTAAAACTCCCGTCGCAAGCGGCGAATCGATGACATCTAAAATTCCGCCAAATCCCGGCACTGTGTTTGACGAATCTTTCTGTTCAGCCGCTCGTTTGAGCATAGACTCTGCCAAATCTCCAAGCTGGCCGAGAAAAGCGAATATAACGCCGAACAAAACAGCCTGCCAAAGCGACATTATACTAAAGGTTTTAGCGAATATCGAGGATACAATAGCCGCTAAAATACAGGCGCCGAGCATTCCTTCCCATGTCTTTTTGGGGCTTATTACGGGCGAAAATTTGTGCTTTCCGCAAATCCTGCCGAGCGTGTAAGCCCCTATGTCAGAACATTTTATAGTGAAAATATACATCAGAAAAGCGAGCGGGCCAAAGTCAATTCTAAAGGCCATTACAAACCCGCTTAACGCCCCCAAATAAACTATCGCCAGCAGATTTGCCCCGATATTTGCAAATGCGCCGGCCATTGCGAATTTCGCTCCCTGCCACAAAAATATCATCAGCAGGCACAGGCAAATTGTTAGCATAAAAATCATTGCCGCGGCCTGAAGTTTATTCGGGAAAAATTGTGCCAGATACCAGCCATCGGCCAGCAGAATGGAACAGGGGATTGTAATCGGCAGAAAAACTTTTGCCCCTGCCGATTTGACTAACTTCGCAAGTTCGATATTCGCCGGTATCGCAACCAGCAGCAAAAACACGGCAAGAATAGTTCCCTGAATTTTGAAGTTCGTTTTTTCAGCGGACAATGAACCGTCGAGATGCCCGTCGAATAGTATCAATCCGATGAAAACAACCGTCATCAGCGTTCCGAATATGAGTCTGTATTTCAGCATAAATTAAATTTCTTAACTCAAAACTTAAGACTAAGAACTCAAAACTCTTTATACCGTTGCCGGTCTTATATCTCCCATCCTTCTTGAACGGCCTGAAAAAGCTATTACGGCTTCATCGATGTCGTTTGCGGTAAAATCGGGCCAGAGCGTCGGGGTTACGAAAAACTCGGCATAGGAAATCTGCCACAGCAGAAAATTACTGATTCTAAGTTCATTCGAGGTTCTTATGACCAAATCCGGGTCGGGCAATCCTGCGGTATATAGGCTGTCTTTTATAGTTTCTTCGTCTATATCTTTGCTTTTGAGTTTTCCATCTGCGCAGCGCTTACTTATTTTTTTGACCGCATCGACAATCTCTTCTCTGCTTCCGTAATTAAGAGCCAGTCCGAGCACCATTCCGGTATGTCCCGCCGACATCTCTACGGTTTTATTCAGTTCTCTGATAAGTTTCGGCGGCAGTTTTTCTGTTCTGCCAAAATGCACAAGCCGGACATTGTGTTTGACGAGAGTTTTTCTTATACCGACAAGGTAGCGGACATAAAGCTGCATAAGAAAGCTTACTTCAAGTTTCGGTCTTTTCCAGTTCTGCAGACTAAAAGAATAAAGCGTCAGGCACTCAAGACCTGTATTGACGCAATGCAGAACGATTTTTTCAACCACCCTTGCGCCTTGTCTATGACCTTCAAATCTTTGTTTTCCTCTTTGAGTTGCCCATCGGCCGTTGCCGTCCATAACTATGGCTATATGATGGGGAATCTTTTCATGCTTAATGCCCAGCCTTGCGGCGGCCGTAACGCGATTCTGCTCTATAAGTTCTTTGTCCTGCGCCACTGGGTTAAACCTGTTTCTTAAATATCGTCTGGTTTCTTGCCGGGCCTGTCCCGATAAAAGTTATCGGAAGAGAGAGAACTTTTTCGACGGTCTTAAGATACGCCTTTGCCTGCGGCGGCAAATCATTAATACTTTGCGCGTCGGTTATTTCTTCTTTAAAGCCTGCGAGCGTCTCAAATTTACACTTAACCTTTGCCAAAGTATCGATATTCGAGGGGAACATTTTTACATCTTTACCGTCGATGGTATAGCCTGTACATATTTTAAGCTCGTCAATTCCCGCCAAAGTATCGAGATGCATCATAGCGACTTCGTTTATTCCGCCGATTTTTGCGGTGTATTTCACGGCCATAGCGTCGAACCATCCGCATCGTCTCGGCCTGCCGGTCGTCGTGCCGTATTCATGGCCTTTGTCGCGGATATACTGGCCGATTTCGTTATCCAGTTCGGATGGAAACGGCCCTGAACCGACACGGGTAGTGTATGCTTTGACTACGCCGATAAACCTTTGAATCATATTAAAAGGAACTCCGCA